>JBQGFI010000121.1:0-4167 GCA_052040065.1 Marmoricola sp. | reverse complement strand
GTCGTCGGCCGTGCCGAGCAGCGCGATGCCGTCGACCGCGACGTCGTCGAGCACCAGGCGCGACAGGCTGGCGGCACGCAGACCCATCGAGGGGTCGGACTCGATCGTGATGCCGTCGATCATCGCGGCGAGCATGTCGAGCTCGCGCGGGTAGGCGTGCTCCTGCTCGTCGTACTTGCGCGAGATCGGGCGGAGCATGTTCATCGCGACCTGGTGGGCCTGGTCGACCAGGGGTCGCAGCTTCTTCGGGGTCTCGAGGTTGATCATCGTGGCTCTCCTTCTCGGGGTCCTGGTGGCGGGGTGCGTGAGCGCCTCAGACCAGGACCGCCCCCTCCATCAGGCCGATCGCCCGCAGGTCGCGGTACCACCGCTCCACGGGGTGCTCCTTGACGAAGCCGTGGCCCCCGAGCAGCTGCACGCCGTCGAGGCCGATGCGCATGCCGTGCTCGGCGCAGAGCCGACGGGCCAGCGCGATCTCCTTGGCGGCGTCGTGACCCTGGGCGACCCGTGAGGCGGCCTTCCAGGTGGCCAGCCGCATGCCCTGCAGCTCGATGCCGATGTTGGCGACCATGAAGGCCACCGACTGGCGGTGGGCGATCGGCTCGCCGAAGGCCTCGCGCTCCTTGACGTACGGGATCACGTAGTCGAGCACCGCCTGGGCGGTGCCGACCGCGAGGGCGCACCACGCCAGCCGCGAGAGCCGCACGGCGTCGCGGTGGTCCTCGGTGCTGCCGAGCAGCGAGATGGCCTCGACCTCGACGTCGTCGAGCACCAGCCGCGAGAGCCCGGCCGCCCGCAGCCCCATCGAGGGGTCGGACTCGATGGTCACGCCGTCGGTGCGGGACTCCACGACGAAGAGGCGGGGCTCGCCCGCGAGCGAGGCGCCCACGACGAAGAGCTCGGCCTCGGCCCCGCGCACCACGCCCGACTTGGTGCCGCGCAGCACGAAGCCGTCGCCGCGGCGCTCGGCGGTGGCGCCCGGGGCGAGCGGGTCGTGCAGCGGTGTGGGCTCGGCGAGCGCCAGCGCGGCCGCCGGCACCTGCTGGCCCGTGAAGTGCGGCAGGTAGGTCTGCTGCTGCTCCTCGGTGCCCCACAGCGAGAGCGCGGTCGCCACGGCGCCCGGGGCGAGCGCCGCGACGGCGAGTCCCATGTCGCCGTGGGCGAGGGCCTCGTGCACCAGCACCCCCGTCACGGCGGAGCGCTCGGTCGCGATGCCCTCGAGCTCCTCCGGGACGCCGATCAGGGGGAGCCCGACCTCGAGCGTCGCCGAGAGCAGCTCCTCGGGCGCCGTGCACGCGGCGTCGGCGGCCGCGGCGGCGGGACGCACCACCTCGGCGGCGAGCTCGCGCACGACGTCGGCGATCATCTGCTCGTCCTCGCTGGGCGTGAGGTCGAAGAGCCCGCTTCGCTGGGCGCTCGGCACCCGGTTGCCCGCGCTGCGCCGCCCGGCCCGGGCGAAGCTGCGGCTCACCGTGCCGGCGGTGCGGAAGCCCGCGCTCGTCACGCGGTAGACGCCCTGCTCGGTCTGCTTCCGGATGCCGAGCCGGTCCATCAGGTCGGAGGAGGCGAGCCGGTTGAGCGCGGCGATCGCCAGCCCGATGGGATCGCGCACCTCGCCGTCGGCGAGGCCGTGCCTCCCCCCGGCGCGCAGCAGGGTCCAGGGCAGCCGCTGCGGCTGTCGTGTCTCGTCGGCCTTCGGGGTCGTGGAAGCCATGACACTGAATGTAACTCGGAGTTACACTCCGCGCCACAACCTGCCCGCGTGTCCCGGCTCACGCCGCCCCCGTGGCTACGATGCAGCCCATGCGTGACACCTCCGACGCCACGGTCGCCCCCGGCTCCGCGACGCTGCCGACCGGCGGCTCGGTGCTCCCCATCACCCGCTGGGGCACCGAGGTCATGCACCACGCGGCACGGCCGGTCACGGCGTACGACGAGGAGCTGGCGACGCTGGTGGCCGACATGGTCGCCACGATGTACGCCGCCGACGGGGTCGGCCTGGCCGCCTGCCAGGTCGGGGTCGACCTCGCCGTCTTCGTCTTCGACTGCCCCGACGAGGAGGGCGTGATCCACCGGGGGGTGGTCTGCAACCCGCACCTGGAGCTGCCCGAGGGCAAGGAGCGCCGCCTCGACGACGGCGACGAGGGCTGCCTCTCCTACCCCGGCGCCTTCGTCCCCTGCGCGCGGCCCGACCGCGCCCGGGTCACGGGCCGCGACCACACCGGCGCCGAGGTCGCCTACGAGGGCGACGGGCTGCTCGCACGGTGCCTGCAGCACGAGACCGACCACACCCTGGGCACGGTCTTCGGCGACCGGCTCAGCGCCAAGTCGCGCAAGCGGCTGCGGCGCCAGATGGAGGCCGAGGCCGAGGACTACCCGCCGGGCTGGCCGGCCGGCTGAGCCGCGTCCTGCCGGCCCAGCCCCGCGCCCTGCAGCCACACCGTCACCGTGGTCCCGACCCCGAGGTCGCTCTCGATCACCACGCGCCCGCCCTGCAGCTCCACCAGCTCGCGGGTGCTGGCCAGGCCGAGCCCGGAGCCCCCGTCGTCGGTGGCGAGCCGACCTCGCTCGAACTGGTCGAAGATCGTGGCCAGGTCGTCGGGGTGGATCCCGCGCCCGGAGTCGCGCACCCGCAGGCCGACCCCCGCGTCCTCGCAGCAGAAGTCGACGGCGACCGCGCTCTCGCGGTCGGAGTACTTCAGCGCGTTGACCAGGAGGTTGGTCACGATCCGGTGCATCGCGTCGCCGTTGGCCCGCGCCAGGGCGACGTCGCCGGCGACGGTGACCCGGCCCTCCCCCGTCGCCGCGGGGAGCGCGCGGGCGGCGGTGCGCGCGACGTGCGCGACGTCGATGTCGTCGAGCTGCAGGTCGGCGTGCGCGACGCGCTGCTGGGCGAAGCTCACCAGCCCCTCGACCATCGACAGGAGCCGCTCGGTACCCGCCTCGACCCGGTCGAGCAGCTCGCCGCGGTCGGCGCCCTCGGCGTCGCGCAGCGCCTCGACGTAGCCCTTGATGACGGTGACGGGAGTGCGGAAGTCGTGCGTGAACGCCGCGTAGAAGGCGTCCTGCGCCTCCTCGAGGCGCTTGACGTCGGTCCGGTCGCGGGTCACCTTCGCGTAGCCGGTGAGCCGACCGTCGGTGTCGTGCAGCGCCGTGAGCGTCACGTCGGCCCAGAAGCGCGACCCGTCCCGACGGACCCGCCAGCCGGTGTGCTCGACCCGCCCCTGTCGCCGCGCCGTCCGGAGCAGCCGCGCGGGCAGCCCCGCCCGCTGGTCCTCGGGGGTGTAGAACATCGCGAAGCCGCGGCCGACCGCCTCCGCCTCCGGGTAGCCCTTGAGCCGCTCGGCGCCGAGGTTCCAGGTCTCGATGGTGCCCTGCGGGTCGAGCGCGATGATGGCGTAGTCGACCACCTGGCCGACCAGCAGCCGGAGCCGCTGCTCGCTCTCCCGGAGCCGCACCTCCAGCTGGTGCTGCGCCGTCAGGTCGCGGGCGACCTCGGCGAAGCCCGTGGTCCGGCCCTCGGCGTCGTGCAGCGCCGTGAGCGACACGTCGGCCCAGAAGGTGGTGCCGTCGCGCCGCACCCGCCATCCCTGGTGCTGCGCGTGGCCGTCGTCGCGCGCACGCTGGAGGAGCTCGCCGGGCAGGCCCGCGCGGCGGTCGTCGGCCGTGGAGAACATCGTGAAGCTGCGACCCAGCGCCTCGGCCCGGGTGTGGCCCGTGAGCAGCGCGGCCCCGGCGTTCCAGCTGACGATGGTGCCCTGCAGGTCGAGCGCGACGATCGACTGGTCGGCCACCTGCGCGACCAGGTCGCCCAGCAGGTCGGCGCGCGTGGAGACGTCCGGGGTCTGCTCGGGTGGCACCAGCTCAGGCTAGCCGCGGGCGCACGGTGTCAGTCACCACCACGCGAGGCCGCCACCCAGCACGCCACGGCCGCGGCGGCGGCGACGTTGAGCGAGTCGACGCCCGCCTGCATCGGGATCACGGCACGACGCGACGCGCTGCGCTGCCACTGGGTCGACAGCCCGTGCCCCTCCGAGCCGAGCACCAGCGCCAGCCGCTCGACGCCCGCGACCGCCTCGCCGAGCGGCCGCGCGTCGGGAGCCAACGTCAGGGCCACGGTGGTGAAGCCCCGGGCCTCGAGGTCCTCCATCGCCCCGGACCAGTCGG
>JBQGFI010000120.1:0-4081 GCA_052040065.1 Marmoricola sp. | reverse complement strand
CCCGCCGCCCTGCTCTCGCCCGGCCCCCGGGTGCGCGTCGCGGAGGCCCGGTGCCGCGCCCCACGCCCCGACTCGCGGTCGGGCACCCCGGCGCGCTCACCGTCGTCGAGGACCGCGGTCGACCCGGGCACGCCGCCCTCGGGGTGCCCGAGTCGGGCGCCCTCGACCCGGGGGCGCTGCGGCTGGCCAACCGCCTCGTCGGCAACGACGAGGACGCCGCCGGGCTCGAGACCACGCTCGGCGGCCTCGTGCTGCGCGCCGAGGGACCGGTCGTCCTCGCCGCCACCGGAGCGCCGGTGACGCTGGTGGTCGAGGGACCCGAGGGCTGCCGCAAGCACGGCACCGGCGCGGCCGTGCACCTGCCCGACGGCGCCACGGTGCGCGTGGAGCCGCCCCGTGCCGGCCTGCGCAGCTGGCTCGCCGTGCGCGGCGGCCTGGCGCCCGCGCGCGTGCTCGGCTCCGCCAGCACCGACCTGCTCTCCGGCCTCGGTGCCCCGCTCGCCGAGGGCGACGAGCTGGCCGTCGGGCCCACCCCCGACCGGCCGCTGCCCGCGCTCGACCAGGCGCCGCTGCCGACGCCGACCGACGGCACCCTGGTGCTGCGCGCCGTACCCGGCCCGCGCGACGACTGGTTCACCCGCGAGGCGCGGGAGTCGCTCGCCCGCGAGTGGACGGTCGACTCCCGGAGCAACCGGGTCGGGGTCCGGCTCGAGGGCGAACCGCTGCAGCGCCGCCGACGCCACCGCGACGAGGAGCTGCCCAGCGAGGGCACCGTCGCCGGCTCGGTGCAGGTGGCCGCCAACGGCCTGCCCGTGCTCTTCCTGCGCGACCACCCCGTCACCGGCGGCTACCCCGTCGTGGCCACCGTCGTCACCGAGGACCTGGCGCTCGCGGCCCAGGCCGTGCCCGGCCAGCGCCTGCGCTTCCGCTACGTGGGAGGACCCCGACTGCCGTGACCCTTCGAGACGCCTCGTCCCTCGGCTCCCCAGGGACCAGTGACCTGACCCCCACCGAGGCCCGGGCCCGCTTCCGCGCCGGGCTGCGCACCCCGACCGCCGGCTGGTGCGACGGCTGGACCCAGGCGAACCTCGTCGCCGTGCCCGAGGACCTGGCCTACGACGTGCTGCTCTTCGCCCAGCGCAACCCGCGGCCCTGCCCGGTGCTCGACGTCGGCGACGTCGGGGCGACCGCGACCCGGATCTTCGACGGCGACCTGCGCACCGACCTGCCGGCCTACCGCGTCTTCGTCGACGGCGAGCTCGTCGCCGAGGTCGACGACGCGCGCGAGCACTGGCGCGAGGACCTCGTGGCCTTCCTGATCGGCTGCTCCTTCACCTTCGAGGACGCGCTGCGGCGTGCGGGGGTGCCGGTGCGCCACGTGGCGCAGGGGCGCAACGTGCCGATGTACCGCACCGACCGCCCGTGCCGCCCGGCCGGCCGGATGGAGGGCCCGCTCGTGGTCTCGATGCGGCCGGTGCCGGCCTCGCAGGTGGCCGACGCCGTGCGGGTGACCGCGCGCTACCCCGCCGTCCACGGCGCCCCGGTGCACGTCGGCGACCCCGCGGCCCTCGGCATCGCCGACCTCGACGCGCCCGACTACGGCGAGGCCGTCGTGCTCGAGCCCGGGGACGTGCCCGTCTTCTGGGCCTGCGGGGTGACGCCCCAGGCCGCGATCGCCGCGTCGCGGCCGGCGTACGCCGTCACGCACGCCCCCGGGCACATGGCGATCACCGATGCGCGGGACAGCGACTACGTCGTTCCCTGATACTTGGCCCTTGTGACCTCCCTGGACCTGCACGTGTGGCCGGGGCGCAACTGGCCGCTCGGGGCCACCTGGACCCCGGAGGCGACCAACTTCGCGGTGCACGCCCCCGCCGCCACGGCCGTGTGGGTGTGCCTCTTCGACGACGACGACGTCGAGCGCCGCCACCGGCTGACCGAGCACAGCCTCGGGATCTGGCACGGCGCGCTGCCCGGCCTCTCCCCCGGTCAGCGCTACGGCTTCCGCGCCGACGGGCCGTGGGAGCCCGACCAGGGGCTGCGCTTCAACCCGGCCAAGCTGCTGCTCGACCCCTACGCCCGCGCGGTCAGCGGCGACTTCGTCACCCACCCCGCGATCTACGGCACCGACGAGCGCGACTCCGCGCCGTACGTCGGGCGCAGCGTGCTGGTGCACGACGACTTCGACTGGTCCGGCGACGTCAAGCACGGCTACCGCTGGCGCGACAGCGCCATCTACGAGCTCCACGTCAAGGGCTTCACCGCCCTGCACGACCGCATCCCCGAGGAGCTGCGGGGCACCTACGCCGGCCTCGCCCACCCGGTGGTCACCGACTACCTCACCGACCTCGGCATCACGGCGGTCGAGCTGCTGCCCGTGCACCAGTTCTGCTCCGAGCCGCACCTGGCGCCGCTCGGGCTGACCAACTACTGGGGCTACAACTCGATCGGCTTCTTCGCCCCGCACGCGGCGTACAGCGCCTCGGGCGACCGGGGGCAGCAGGTCACCGAGTTCAAGCAGATGGTGAAGGACTTCCACGCCGCCGGCATCGAGGTGCTGCTCGACGTGGTCTACAACCACACCGCCGAGGCCGGCCCCGACGGGCCGACGTACTCGCTGCGCGGGCTCGACGACCTCGGCAGCTACCGCCGCGTCGCGGCACGGCCCCACCGCCGCGAGCCCGACACCTACTGGGACGTCACGGGCTGCGGCAACACCGTCAGCACCGACGACCACAGCGCGCTGCGGCTGGTGCTCGACTCGCTGCGCTACTGGGTCACCGAGATGCACGTCGACGGCTTCCGCTTCGACCTCGCCTCCGCGCTCGCCCGCACCGACCACCGGGTCGACATGGCCGGCAAGTTCCTCACCTGCATCACCCAGGACCCGGTGCTGCGTCACGTCAAGCTCGTGGCCGAGCCGTGGGACGTCTCGATGGACGGCTACCGGGTGGGCGAGTTCCCGCCCCCGTTCACCGAGTGGAACGACCAGTACCGCGACACGATGCGCGACTTCTGGCGCGCCCGCACCGAGGGCGTCCGCACCGTCGCGACGCGGCTCGCGGGCTCCAGCGACCTCTACCTCGACGACGGTCGCTCGCCGTACGCGTCGATCAACTTCGTCACCGCGCACGACGGCTTCACGGTGCGCGACCTGGTCTCCTACGACCGCAAGCACAACGAGGCCAACGGCGAGGGCAACCGCGACGGCAGCGACGAGAACCGGTCGTGGAACTGCGGCGTGGAGGGCGAGACCGACGACCCCGACGTCGTGGCGCTGCGGCGCCGGCAGGCCGCCAACCTGATGGTGACGCTGTGCCTCTCCGCGGGCGTCCCGATGATCACCGCCGGCGACGAGCGCGGGCGCACCCAGGGCGGCAACAACAACCCCTACTCGCAGGACAACGAGGTCTCGTGGGTCGACTGGCGCGAGGACGACGCCTGGCTCGACGTCTACGAGCTCACGCGGGCGGCGCTGCGGCTGCGGCGCGAGCACGAGGCGCTGCGCCAGCGGCACTGGTTCGAGGGGCGCCCGGCCGTGCCCGGCGGCCCCAAGGACCTCGCGTGGATCCACCCCCAGGGCCGCGAGATGACCCCGGAGGACTGGCAGGACCCGGGGCTGCACGTGCTCGGCATGTTCGTCTCCGGCGACCCGCTGCGCACCCTCGGGCCGCGCGGCGAGGTGCTGCGCGACTCCGGCTTCCTGCTGTGGCTCAACGCCTCCCCCGAGGAGGTCACGGTGACGCTGCCCGAGAACGCCTGGGTGACCACCGGCGAGGTGGTGCTCTCGACCGACCCCGACGTGCCGGCGTCGCTCAAGGTCGTCGCGGGCGAGGAGCTGCTCCTCCCCGCCCGCTCCCAGGTGCTGCTGCAGGAGGCCTGACCAGGCTCACCGCAGCAGCGCGAGGTCCCGCCGGACGTAGCGCAGGTGCGCCCACTCCTCCTCCAGGATCACGCGCAGGCAGTCGCCGACCGTGGGGCGCCAGTCGTCACCGCCGCCCCAGGGGTTGGCGCGCTCCTCCGCCAGCAGCTCGGGCGTCGCCGTCGCCAGGAAGTCGGTGACCAGCCGCTGCCGCTCCGC
>JBQGFI010000119.1:0-4341 GCA_052040065.1 Marmoricola sp. | reverse complement strand
CCGCAACTTCCTGGTCGCCAACGCGCTCTACTGGCTCCAGGAGTTCCACGTCGACGGCCTGCGCGTCGACGCCGTGGCCTCGATGCTCTACCTCGACTACTCCCGCAACGACGGCGAGTGGCAGCCCAACGTGCACGGCGGCCGCGAGAACCTCGAGGCGGTGCAGTTCCTCCAGGAGCTCAACGCCACCGTCTACAAGAGCGTGCCCGGCGCGGTCACGATCGCCGAGGAGTCGACCTCGTGGCCGGGCGTCACCCGCGCTACCGACCGCGACGGGCTTGGCTTCGGGCTGAAGTGGAACATGGGGTGGATGCACGACTCGCTCGCCTACATCGCGCGCGACCCGGTGCACCGCAGCCACCACCACCACGAGGTCACCTTCTCGATGGTCTACGCCTACTCGGAGAACTTCGTGCTGCCGATCAGCCACGACGAGGTCGTGCACGGCAAGGGCTCGCTGCTGCGCAAGATGCCCGGCGACCGCTGGCAGAAGCTCGCCGGCGTGCGCGCGTACCTGTCGTGGATGTGGGCGCACCCCGGCAAGCAGCTGCTCTTCATGGGCACCGAGTTCGCGCAGGACCAGGAGTGGGCCGAGCAGCGCGAGCTGGACTGGTGGCTGCTCTCCGACCCCGACCACGAGGGGGTGCGCCGCCTCGTCGCCGACCTCAACGCCGTCTACCTCGACACCCCGGCGCTGTGGGCCCAGGACTCCTCCCCCGAGGGCTTCACCTGGATCGAGGCCGACGACGCGGGCGGCAACACGCTCGCCTTCGCCCGCTGGGCCGCCGACGGTGGAGCGCTGGTCAGCGTCACCAACTTCTCCGGCGGACCCCGCGAGGGCTACCGCCTCGGCCTGCCCTTCACCGGCGAGTGGAGCGAGGTCCTCAACACCGACGCCGAGACCTACGGCGGCTCGGGGGTCGGCAACCTCGGCACGGTCACCGCCCACGGAGAGCCGCACCAGGGCCAGCCGGCGTCCGCCTCGGTGCGCGTGCCGCCGCTCGGGACGGTGTGGTTCCGCCACGGCCCGCGGGCCTGAGCAGGAGATGAGCACCCGCAGGTGACCGACCTGCTCCCACTGGCCGAGCGCGTCTGGCCGGTGCTGCTCTTCCTCGCCCTGGTGCAGCTGGTCGCCGACCTCAGCGACGACGCCGGCCTCTTCGACCTGGCCGCCCACGTGGCGGCCAGGCTCGCCGGGGGCCGCACGGTCGTGCTCTTCGGGCTCTTCTGCGCGCTCGCGACCGTCACCACCTGGCTGCTCAGCATCGACACCACCGCGGTGCTGCTCGCGCCCATCGGCCTCACCCTGGCCCGCGAGCTGCGGATCCCGCCGCTTCCCTTCGCCTTCGCCGCGGTCTGGCTGGCCAGCACCGCCTCGCTGCTGCGGCCCATCAGCAACCTGACCAACCTGCTCGCGCTGGAGCGGCTCGCCCTCGACCCGTGGGAGTTCGTGCAGGCCACCTGGGCGCCGCAGCTCGCGGTGCTGGCGGTGGTGGTGGTCGTGCTGCTGCTGCGGCACCGCGCCGACCTGCGCGGCCGCTACGACGTGCCGGGCACGCTGCCCGCCGGCGACCGGGTCCTGGCCGGCGTCGCCGGCGCCGTCGTCGTGCTGCTCGCGCCGGCGGTCGTGCTCGGCGTGCCGCCCTGGCTGGCCGCGGGAGTCGGCGTGCTGGTGCTCGTCGCCGGGTTCGCCGTACGCCGCCCGGCCGTCGTGGCGCCGCGTCGGCTGCTCGGCCTGGTGCCGTGGTCGGTGCTCGCCTTCGCCACCGTGCTCTTCGCGGTGCTGGGGAGCCTCGGGCCGTGGCTGGAGCCCTGGCTGGGCGACCTGCTCGGCCGCGGCGACTCCGCCGGCGACCTCGCGACGCTGGCCGGCGCCGGCGTGCTGCTCGCCAACGGCGCCAACAACCTCCCGGCGTACCTGCTGCTGGAGCCGGTCGCGAGCGGCGCCGACCGGCTGCTGACCACGCTGGTCGCGGTCAACGTGGGCCCGCTGCTGCTCACCTGGGGTGCTCTGGCCAACCTGCTGTGGATGCGCGCGTGCCGCCGCCGCGGCCTGGAGGTGGGCCCGGGTCGCTTCGCGCGCGAGGGCCTGCTGGTGGTGCCGCTCGCCGTCGCCGCGGGGGTGGCCGCGGTGCTCTGGTGGTGACCGGGGCCGTGACCCCGGGGCCTACGCTGAGACCGTGCCCGCCGAGCTGATCCCCGTCTCCCCCGGCGTCGTGCGCGTGTCGTGGACCGACGACGTCGACCCCGCCGAGGTGCGGGGCGTGGTCGAGTCGGCCTTCAAGGGCGGGTCGACCCGGGTCGAGACCCACGTCGAGCCCGACGACCGCGAGGGCCAGCGCGTGGCCACCTGGGCGGGCCTGCTGCGCGAGGGCGTGGCGCGCGGCGTGGCCGACGGCGGCGGGGCCGACGGCGACCGCGTCGTCTACGCCCGGCTCTCCGACGACACCCCGCTGGAGCACCCCGAGGGCTTCCGCTCGCTGCTCAACTCCTTCCTGCCCCGCAAGCGGGCGATCGGCCAGCTGCTGGTGCGCGACCCCGACGACCGCGTGCTGCTGTGCCAGCTGACCTACAAGCGCGACCTCGACCTGCCCGGCGGCGTGGTCGAGGTCGGCGAGTCGCCCCAGGTGGCGGTGGGTCGCGAGGTGCAGGAGGAGCTCGCGCTCACGCTGCGACCCGGCGCGCTGCTGCTCGTCGACTGGCTCCCCGCGTGGAGCGGCTGGGACGACGCCCTCTGCCTGGTCTTCGACGGCGGGGTGCACGACCCCGCCCTGCTCGACGACGTGGTCAAGCAGGAGCGGGAGATCCGGGGGGTCGGCTTCCACCACCTCGCCGACGTGCGCGAGCGCTGCGCCGACTTCACCTTCCGCCGGCTGGAGGCCGCCCTCGCCAACGCCCGCGACGGCGCGGCGTCCTACACCGAGAGCGGCCGGGGATGACCCCCGTGGCGGCGGCGCCGCGCC
This sequence comes from Marmoricola sp., assembly GCA_052040065.1. Lineage (GTDB taxonomy): Bacteria > Actinomycetota > Actinomycetes > Propionibacteriales > Nocardioidaceae > Marmoricola. The sequence continues at coordinate 1,378 of JBQGFI010000119.1, read as the reverse complement.
TGTCGCTGGTCGCGCAGACCTACGTCGCCGTCGTCGCCGCCACCTCGGTCTGGGTGCTGCTGGCGCCCTCGCAGGCGGCGTGGGCCGCGCTGGTCGTGCTCGGGCTGCCGCTGAGCCTGGTCGCGATGTGGGTCGGCTTCTACGCCGGTCTGGCGGTCGGCTTCTGGACCGGGCTGGGCCACGACGAGGTGAGCCTGCCCATGGGCCTGGCCTGGGTCACGGTCTGGACGGCGGCCGCCTGGATCAACGCCCGCCTGCTGGAGAAGCTGCTCGACCGCGGCTGGGACGCCGTGCGCGTGCGTGGTCACGCGGACGACGACGAGGACGACGACGTCTAGCGGCTAGGGCAGCTCGGCGTCGCTGGGGTCGCCCGCGTCGTCGGCCTCGACGGGCACGACCACGACGGGGCAGTGCGCGTTGCGCACGATCTGGTCGGCGGTCGAGCCCATCCGCAGACCGAGGAAGCCGCCGGCGCCCCGGTTGCCGACCACGATCGCGGAGGCCTTCTCGGAGGCCTCCACCATGCGGCGGCCGGCCGAGCCGTGCACCGCGTGCAGGTGCACCTCGCAGGTCAGGCCGAGGCCGTCGACGTCGCGACGCAGCCGCTCGACCACGGCCGTCTCGAAGTCGGTCAGCGGCGGCACGTAGCCGGTGCTGGCCGAGGCAGGCCGGGGTGCGGTGGAGAGGACCCAGGAGCGGACGACGTGCAGCGGCTCCCCCAGCCGCGCGGCGAGCCGTCCGGCCCAGCGCACCGCCTGGAGCGAGGCCTCGGAGCCGTCGCAGCCGACCACCAGCTCCTTGCCGATCTCCAGGGAGGTCGCTACCTGCGGGGTCGACATGGGGGCCTCCTGGAGCGTGGTGGGGCGAGCGTGGGCAGTCTGTCAGAAGAGCGCCGAGGCCAGGTCGCGGCGGGCGCGCTGCACCCGCGGGTCGGCGTCGCCCACCGCGCCGAAGAGGCCGATCAGGTGGGTGCGGGCGACGTCGCGGGGGGCGTCGCTGGTGCGGCGCACCACCTCGATGAGCCGGGTGAAGGCGTCGTCGACGTGGCCGCCGAGCAGGTCGAGGTCGGCCACCAGGGTCTGCGCGTCGACGTCGTCGGGCGCGGCGGCGGCCGCGGCCCGCGCCTGCTGCAGGTCGACGCCGTCGGTGCGCTGCAGCAGCTTGGCCATCGCCAGCCCGGCGGCCGCCTCGCTGTCGGCGGGGTTGGCGTCGACCAGCTTCTGGTACTCCGCCACGGCGCCGGCGATGTCGCCGCGCTCGAGGGCGTCCTGCGCGGGGGCGTAGCGGGGGTCGAGCTGCTCCTCGCCCTCCTCGTCGGCGACCGGGGCCGCCGAGCGCGGCTGGTGCCGGCCGGTCACGCCGTTGGCGGTGAGCTGCT
>JBQGFI010000118.1:0-2767 GCA_052040065.1 Marmoricola sp. | reverse complement strand
GCTGAGCGGGCGCGAGGTCGGGCTGCGCCCCGCGCTCTGCCTCGAGGGGGTCGTGGGCGGTGCCCTCGACGCGCCGTACGTGCAGACCAAGGGCCGGGCGATGCTCGCCGGCGACCTGGAGCCGTCGTTCAGGCTCGCCGGGGCGGTCAAGGACGTCGACCTCGTGCTCTCCGCCGCTCTCGAGGTGGGGGTCGACCTGGCGGCACTGCCCGGCATCCGCGCGCACCTGCAGCGGGCGCTCGACCGCGGTCACGGCGACGACGACGTCTCCGCGACCTACCAGGCGCACTGAGGCGGCGCTCAGCCGAAGGACAACCCCGTGCGCTCGACCAGCTCGCGCTGCGTGAGGCCGTGCAGGTCGACGACGGAGACGCCCTGGGGGCCGACGGCGAAGGTCCCGTGGTCGGTGTAGACCCGGCTCACGCAGCCGAGCCCCGTGGCGGGGTAGCTCAGCTCGGGCACGAGCTTGGACCCGCCCTGCTTGTCGAAGAGCGTCATCATCACGAAGACCTGCTAGGCCCCGATGGCCAGGTCCATAGCGCAACCGACGGCGGGGATCGCGTCGGGGGCACCGGTGTGCCAGTTGGCCAGGTCGCCGCCCACCGAGACCTGGAAGGCGCCGAGCACGCACACGTCGAGGTGACCCCCGCGCATCATCGCGAAGGAGTCGGCGTGGTGGAAGTACGACGTGCCGGGCGTCTCGACGACGGGGATCTTGCCCGCGTTGATGAGGTCGGGGTCGACCTCGTCGTCCGTGGCCGCCCGGCCCATGCCGAGCATGCCGTTCTCGGTGTGCAGCACCACGCCCCGCTCCAGGTCGAGGTGGTCGGCGACCAGGGTCGGCTGGCCGATCCCGAGGTTGACGAAGGCGCCCTCGGGGATGTCGGCGGCGATGCGCGCGGCGATCTGGTCGCGCGTCAGGGTCTCGTCGTGCGTCCGGCTCACAGGGCCACCACCCGGTCGACGTAGATGCTGGGGGTCACGACGGCCTCGGGGTCGAGGTCGCCGGTGGGGACGACGCGCGAGACCTGCACCACCGTGGTCTGCGCCGCGGTCGCCATGACGGGACCGAAGTTGCGGGCGGTCTTGCGGTAGACCAGGTTGCCCATCCGGTCGGCGACGTGGGCCTTGACCAGCGCGTAGTCGCCCGGGAGCGGGCGCTCCAGGACGTAGCGGCGTCCGTCGAGCTCACGCTCCTCCTTGCCCTCGGCGAGCAGCGTGCCGACGCCGGTGGGGGAGTAGAAGCCGCCGATGCCCGCCCCGGCCGCCCGCATCCGCTCGGCCAGCGTGCCCTGGGGCACGACCTCCAGCTCGAGCCTCCCGGCGCGGTAGAGCTCGTCGAAGTGCCAGGAGTCGCTCTGCCGCGGGAAGGAGCAGATCACCTTGCGGACCAGGCCGTCGCGCAGCAGCAGCGCCAGGCCGTGGTCGCCGTTGCCCGCGTTGTTGTTGACCACCGTCAGGTCGCCGGCGCCGTGGCGGCGCAGCGCGTCGATCAGCTCGACCGGCTGGCCGGCCCTGCCGAAGCCGCCGATGAGGACCGTGGCACCGTCGGGGATGTCGGCCACGGCCGCGTCGGCCGCGGCGGCGGCGTCGTCCCGCTCGATCACCTGGGTCATGCCGTGCCCTCCAGCACCACGGCGAGACCCTGCCCGACGCCGATGCAGATCGCGGCGACCCCCCAGCGGTGGCCGCCCTCGCGCATGACCTTGGCCAGGGTGCCGAGCACCCGGCCGCCGGACGCACCGAGCGGGTGACCCAGCGCGATCGCGCCACCGCGGGTGTTGACCAGGTCGGGGTCGAGCCCCTGCGCGGCCCAGGCGTCGAGGCACACCAGCGACTGCACGGCGAAGGCCTCGTTGAGCTCGACGGCGCCGACGTCGCCCCACCCGATGCCGGCGCGGGCGAGGGCCTTCTCGGCGGCCTCGACGGGGGCGTAGCCGAAGCGCTGCGGGTCGAGCGCGTGCGCCGCGCGCCCCGCCACCCGTGCGAGCGGGTCGCGCCCGCTCGTGGCGGCGGCGGCCTCCGAGCCGAGCAGCACCGCGGAGGCGCCGTCGGAGAGCGGGGAGGCGTTGCCGGGGGTGATGGTGCCGTCCTCGCGGAAGGACGGACGCAGCCGCGCGAGGGACGAGGTCGAGGCGTCCGGCCGGATGCCCTCGTCGCGGTCGAGGTCGACCCCGGGCACGGGGACGACCAGGTCGTCGTAGAAGCCGTCCTCCCAGGCCTGGAGCGCGAGCGCGTGGGAGCGGGCGGCGAACTCGTCCTGCCGCTCGCGGGAGACCCCGCACTCGTCGACCAGCTGCTCGTTGCACTCGCCCAGCGACGCGGTCCACTCCGTCGGCATCTCCGGGTTGACCAGCCGCCACCCGAGCGAGGTCGAGACCGCCTCGAGGTTGCCGGCGGGGAAGGCGCGACCGGGCTTGGGCAGCACCCACGGGGCGCGCGTCATCGACTCCACGCCGCCGGTGAGCACCACCTCGGCGTCGCCGGACTCGATCTGGCGCGAGCCGATCATCGCGGCGTCGAGCGAGGAGCCGCAGAGCCGGTTGACGCTGGACCCGGGCACGGAGGTCGGCAGTCCGGCGAGGAGCGCGGCCATGCGGGCGACGTTGCGGTTGTCCTCACCGGCGCCGTTGGCGTTGCCGAGCAGCACCTCCTCGACCCGGGCGGGGTCGAGGTCGGGACTGCGCTCGACGGCTGCACGGACGACGGTGGCGGCCAGGTCGTCCGGACGGGTGCCGGCCAGGGCGCCGCCGAACCGGCCGAACGG
>JBQGFI010000117.1:0-11521 GCA_052040065.1 Marmoricola sp. | reverse complement strand
TCAGCCCTGCTGCTGCACGGCCTCCACGGCGAGGTGGATGGTGACCTTGTCACCGATGAGGACCTTGCCGCCGTCGAGCGGGATGTTGAAGTCGACGCCCCAGTCCTTGCGGTTGATGGTGGCGGTCGCCTCGAAGCCGACGCGCTGGTTGCCCCAGGGGTCGGTGTCCTGACCGAGGAACTCGACGTCGAGCTCGACGGGCTTGGTGACGCCCTTGAGGGTGAGCTCGCCGGTGGCGGTCTGACCGTCGAAGGACGTGGTCACGAAGGTCATCTGACCGTGGGTCTCGGTGTCGAAGAAGTCCGCCGAGCGCAGGTGGCCGTCGCGGGTCTCGTCACGGGTGTCGATGCTGTTGAGGTCGATGACGGCCTCGGCGCGGGTGTCGGCGACGTTCTCACCCGTGGTGAGGGTGCCCTCGAACTTGGTGAACTGGCCGCGCACCTTGCTCATCAGGTGGCGCACGGTGAAGCCCACCTCGGAGTGGCTGGCGTCGATGGTCCAGGTGCTGGCGGTCAGGGCGGTCTCGGTGGTCATGGGTGCTCCTCGTGGTGCGGTGGCGGGTTGTTGAGGGCTCAACTACCCTCCCGGGCACCTTATTCCCATCGCGCGCCACGAACTTCGCGACCCACAGGTTTCTCCTAGACTCCGGCCATGGACTCCCCTCGGGACGGCGTGTGGCTGGACTCCTCCCAGCAGCAGGCGTGGCGCGCCTACATCATGGGCACCGAGCTGCTGCTCTCCCGGCTCGACCGGGAGCTGCGCGAGGAGCACGGCATCTCGCTGAGCGAGTACGAGATCCTCGTCCGGCTCTCGGAGTCCCCCGACCACCGCATGCGCATGGCGCTGCTCGCCGACTCCCTCTCGCACTCGCGCAGCCGGGTCACCCACACCATCGCCCGCATGGAGCGTGACGGACTCGTGCGCCGACAGGCCGCCGCCGCAGACGGCCGTGGCGTCGAGGCCGTGATGACCGAGGCCGGCTACCGACGCCTGGTCGACGCCGCCCCGAGCCACGTGCGGGGCGTGCGCCAGCACCTGGTCGACCTGGCCTCCCGCGAGGACTTCGCCGCGCTGGGCAGGATCTTCGACGAGGTCAGCGACCGGCTGCTCGAGGGGCTGCCCGCCGGCACCGACATCCGCTGACGGCGGTCACTCGCGGGTGAGCCGCCGGTGGGTCACCCGGTGCGGACGCGCCGCGTCGACCCCGAGGCGCTCGATCTTGTTGGCCTCGTAGGCCGCGAAGTTGCCCTCGAACCAGAACCAGCGGCCCGGCTCCTCCTCGGTGCCCTCCCACGCCAGGATGTGGGTGGCGGTCCGGTCGAGGAACCACCGGTCGTGGGAGGTGACCACGGCGCAGCCGGGGAAGTCGAGCAGCGCGTCCTCGAGGGAGGAGAGCGTCTCGACGTCGAGGTCGTTGGTGGGCTCGTCGAGGAGCAGCATGTTGCCGCCCATCTTCAGCGTCAGGGCCAGGTTGAGCCGGTTGCGCTCACCACCCGAGAGCACGCCGGCCTTCTTCTGCTGGTCGGGGCCCTTGAAGCCGAAGGAGGCGACGTAGGCGCGCGAGTTCATCTCGAAGTTGGCGACCTTGATGAAGTCGAGGCCGTCGGAGACGACCTCCCAGACGTTCTTCTGCGGGTCCAGGCCGCCGCGGCTCTGGTCGACGTAGGAGATCTTGACCGTCTGCCCGACCTTGAGCTCGCCGGTGTCGGGCTGCTCGTTGCCGGTGATCATCCGGAAGAGCGTGGTCTTGCCGACGCCGTTGGGGCCGATCACGCCGACGATGCCGGCGCGGGGCAGCTTGAAGGACAGGTCGTCGATCAGGGTGCGACCGTCGAAGCCCTTGCCGAGGTGGTCGGCCTCGAGGACCACGTCACCGAGCCGGGGACCGGCGGGGATGTTGATCTCGGAGGTGTCGATCTTGCGGGCGCGCTCGGCCTCGGCCGCCATCTCCTCGTAGCGGGCCAGGCGGGAGCGGCTCTTGGTCTGGCGGGCCTTGGCGTTGGAGCGCACCCACTCCAGCTCCTTCTCGAGCATCTTGGCGCGCTTGGCGTCCTTCTGCCCCTCGATCTTGAGCCGGTCCTTCTTGGTCTCCAGGTAGGTGGAGTAGTTGCCCTCGTAGCCGTGGATCTGGCCGCGGTCGACCTCGGCGATCCACTCCGCGACGTTGTCGAGGAAGTAACGGTCGTGGGTCACGGCGAGCACAGCGCCGGGGTAGGACTTCAGGTGACCCTCCAGCCACTGCACCGACTCGGCGTCGAGGTGGTTGGTGGGCTCGTCGAGGAGCAGCAGGTCGGGCTGCTGCAGCAGCAGCTTGCACAGCGCGACGCGGCGGCGCTCGCCACCGGAGAGGTGGTCGACCAGCTCGTCGGGCGGGGGGCAGCGCAGCGCGTCCATGGCCTGGTCCAGGCGGGAGTCGAGGTCCCAGGCGTTGGCGTGGTCGAGGTCGGTCTGCAGCTCGCCCATCTCCGCGAGCAGCGCGTCGAAGTCGGCGTCCGGGTCGGCCATGGCCTCGGAGATCTCGTTGTAGCGGTCGAGCTTGCCCTTGACCTCGCCGACGGCCTCCTCGACGTTCTGCAGCACGGTGCGGCCCTCGCTGAGCGGCGGCTCCTGCTGGAGCATCCCGACGGTGGCGCCGGGGTCGAGGATGGCGTCGCCGTTGTTGGGCTGGTCGAGGCCGGCCATGATCTTGAGCAGCGAGGACTTGCCGGTGCCGTTGGGACCGACGACGCCGATCTTGGCGCCGCGCAGGAACGACAGCGTGACGTTGTCGAGCACCACCTTGTCGCCGTGGGCCTTGCGGATGTTGCGCAGAGTGAGGACGTAGTCAGCCATGGTGCGGCCAGCCTAGAACGCCGTCGGCCCCACCTCACGCGGCGGGCTGCTCCTCCACGGGACGGACCGGCCTGGTGAAGGTCGAGGTGCCGCGGTTGAGGTCGTGGCCGACGAAGCTCGCCTCGACCACCCAGCCGGTGCCCGTGGTGCCGTCCTGCCGCTGCCACCGCTCGACCCGCACCCGGCCGTGCACCACGACCGGGTCGCCCTTGTGCAGCGACGCCGCGGCGTTGGCCGCCAGCGTGCGCCAGCAGTTGACGGTGAACCACTGGGTCTCACCGTCGACCCACGCGCCGTCCCGGAGTCGCCGCGGGGTCGACCCGACCCGGAAGGTGGCCAGCGGCACGTCCCCCGCCAGCCGGCGCTCGACCTCGCCGCCGACCCATCCCTGCAGCGTGACGTAGCTGTCGTTCATCGTGGTCTCCTCGTCGTCTCGGGGTGGAGGGCACCCAGTCCATCCCCGCCCGGCGACGACCGGCCGCCCCTGGCGAGGAGCTGTGGAGGAGCGGTCCCCCCGACGGCCCTGTGGACGGGAGCCGGTCAGCGTCCGAGGCCGCGCAGACCCTCGGTGACGAGCCGGTGCGCCTCGAGCTCCGCGCTCACCGGCCCGACCACCAGCTCGTCGGCGACCTCGGTCACCGCGGTGCGCAGCCGAGACTCCGCCCGGCGCGCACGCCTGCGCGCGGCCATCCCCAGCAGGGCCCGCGAGAGCAGCGCGAGCAGCCAGCCGAGCAGGACTCCGCCCACCAGCAGACCGGTGGGCAGCGGTACGCCGCGCCAGTCGGGCGTGGTGGGCGCGGGCAGCTGCAGGAAGCCCATCACCGCGAGCACGCCCAGCCACACCGCACCGACCACAGCGGCAGCGAGCAACGCCCACTGCAGCGCCTGCACGGGGCGCCACCCCCTGGGCCGCCCTGCCGGGCCGCGGTGGGTGCGGCCGACGGCGTCGTCGAGCCGGTCCTCCAGGTCGTCGAGCCGCGACGCGGCGGCCGCGCGCACGGCACGCGACCAGGCCGGCCCCAGCGTCTCGCCGACGCTGCCGACCTCGCGCACCGCCGACTCCAGGCGGGCCCGGCCCACGTGACCCGTGGCCGGCATCGAGGACCGGGCGGCGACGACGACGTCGCCCCCCGTCGTCCCCGTGTCGAGCCGCAGCCGCCGCAGCGGGTCCGGCCGCATCCGGCCGAGCCACGAGGTCACCGGCCAGCCCGTCGCCTGGCGGCCGCGCGCCGTCGTGGCGCGCTCCACCGCCGCGACCACCATGGGCACCCCCGCGGCCTCGGCCATCGCGTCGTGCAGGCCGCGCCGGTCGCGCGGTCGCAGCTCGAGCGGCTCGGCGTCGCCGTGGGCCTCCCGCAGACGCGCGGCGACGGTGTCGACGTCGGCCGCGAGCCGGGCCCGCGACCCCGCGCGGCCCGCCACCCGCGCGGCCACCTCGGCGCGGAGGGCGTCGAGGCCCTCACCCGTGCGGGCCGAGGCGGCGAGCAGCGGCACGTCGGTGAGGCCGTCGGCGTCGAGCAGGCGGCGCACGTCGGCGAGCACGGCCTCCCGCTGGGCGGGCGCCACCTCGTCGATCCGGTTGAGCACCACCAGGAAGACGTCGCGGTGGGCCGCCATCGGCTCCAGGAAGCGCCGGTGCACCGCGGCGTCGGCGTACTTCTGGGGATCGAGCAGCCAGACCACCAGGTCGGTCATGCCGACGAGCCGCTCCACCTGGAGGTGGTGGCCGACCTCGGTGGAGTCGTGGTCGGGCAGGTCGACGAGCACCAACCCGTCGAGCTCGGGGTCGGGGACCCGGTCGTCGTCGAGGCTCGAGCCGTGCAGCGCGCGGTGGCGCGGCGGCACCTCGAGCCAGTCGAGCAGCTCGTCGGCGGGCTCCTCGCCCCAGACGCAGGCCGTGGGGTGGGAGGTCGTCGGACGCCGCACGCCCACGGTCGCGAGGTCGACGCCGGCCAGGGCGTTGAAGGTCGAGGACTTGCCCGACCCCGTCGCGCCCGCCAGGGCGACCACGGTGTGGGACCCGGCGAGGTCGAGGCGCCGCCGGGCGCGCGCGACCACCGCGGCGGCCGCGCCGACGGCGTCCGCGGGCAGCCGGTCGCGGCCGTGCTCGACCACCTGCTCCAGGCCCGCCACCCGCTGCTCGAGCCGGTCGGAGCGGCGCAGCAGCCGCTTGGCCCCCTCGACCAGGCCCGCGCGCCGGCTCACGGCGCGCCCTCGGCGGCGAAGCGCGAGTCGTCGAGCCGTCGGGCGAGCGTGCGCAGCTGCGCGGCACCCTCGTCACCGACCGGGAGCTCGTCGAGCAGCTCGGTGAAGCGGGCGCGCTCGGCCGCCATCAGCTGCTCCACCCGCTCGCGCAGGTCGCGACGCGCGGCCGCGGCCAGGCGGCGTACGGCCTGGTCACCGAAGACGGCCTCCAGGAGCTTCTGCCCCACCACGGCCGAGCCGCCGGCGATGCCGACCTCGACGCCGGTCACCCCACCGGTCGAGGCGAAGACGACGACCATCAGGCACACCGCCAGGCCGTTGAAGCCGAAGGCCAGGAAGCGGGCGGTGCCGCGCTTGTCGGCCCCCTCGCTGCGCACCAGGTCGAGCACGGCCTGCTGCCAGTCGCGCACCAGCCGCTCGGCGGTCTCGCGGCACTCCCGCGAGGCCCGCGAGAGGTCGCCCACCGGCTCCAGCAGCGACCGGCCCGCCGGGTCGCCGCGCCAGGCGGCGTCCGTGCGCTCCGCGGCCGCCTCGGCGTGCCCGACCACCAGGGAGTGCAGCCCCGACTCGACGGCCACGGTCACGCGCTCGGCCTGCTGCGGCTTGCCGCGCAGCGCGCCGGTGAGGCGGTCTCGCAGTGCCCCGAGCCGCGACTCCAGCGCGCGCAGCAGCTCGCCGGTGCCCACGAAGTCCTGCCAGCGGGCCAGCACCTCGCCGCGAAGCAGGGTGCCGTCGGCCGTCGCCTCGTCGACCTCGGTGACCGCCCGGGCGTACGACGCCTCGGCCTCCCGGCGCAGCCGCGCCGCGGTCTCGGCCTGCACGTCGGCGGCGTCGGCCAGCGCGAAGCTGCCGCGGGCCAGCGCCCGCACGGCGCCGTCGAGCGTCTGCCGCACCACCCGCTGCCGCGCCTCCACGTCGGCGCCCAGGTCCTCCAGCCACGCCCGGACGTCGCCGACCACCGTCTCGGGCAGGAGGCCGTCGTCGCCGAGCGGCGACTCGGTGACGGTGAAGAGCGGCGAGTCCTTCAGGCCCCGGGCGACGAGCATGCGCGCCAGGTCGTGGGCGACGTCGTGGCGCGCCTCCTCGGGGGTGCGGTCGAGCACGATCGCGACGGCGGCGCTGCGCTCGACCGCCTGGCGCAGGAAGTCCCACGGCACCTGGTCGGCGTAGCGGGCGGCGGAGGTGACGAAGAGCCAGAGGTCGGCGGCCGCGAGCAGCTGCCCGGCGAGCACGCGGTTGCGCTCCTCGACCGAGTCGATGTCGGGCGCGTCGAGCAGCGCCAGTCCACGAGGCAGCGCTGGAGAGGCGACCAGGCGCAGCGCACCGGGGTCGTCGGTGGTGCGGCTGACCCGCTCGAGGTCGGGCAGCACCCGGCCGCGGTCGAACCACGCGACGTCGTCGGGGTGGTGGACCAGCACCGGCGACCGCGTGGTCGGGCGCAGCACCCCGGGCTCGGTCACGCGCTGGCGGACCAGCGAGTTGACCAGGGTCGACGTGCCGGCGCCCGTCGAGCCGCCCACGACCGCGAGCAGCGGTGCGTCGAGCTCCTGCAGCCGCGGGACGACGTAGTCGTCGAGTTGGTGGGCCATCTCGGCCTGGCGGGCGCGGTGCTCCGCCACGCCGGGAAGGTCCAGCGGCAGCGCGACGCCGTCGAGCGCCGTACGCAGCGCGCGGAGGGTGTCGAGCATCTGTGCGGTCGCGTCAGCCACGGGGCTCCCCGGGCACCGTGGGCATCGCGGCGTACCGGCCGGGCGTGGGCTGCGGCCAGACCAGCCGCGGGCGGAGGGCGTTGAGCGCCTCCACGTGGCCCTGGCCGAGGCGGTCGAAGCCGTCGGGCGCGGTGCCGCGCAGGTAGCGGTGGTGCAGGAAGGCCAGCTCGACCGCCTCGCGCTGGTAGTCGGTCATCACCTCGCGGGCGGCCTTGCCGCCGACCTGCTGCGCGTGCCGCCGGGCGGTGCGCCGGGCGGGGATCGAGGCCAGCCACGGGATCTCGGCGGGGTGCACGAAGCCGCGGCGCGCGCAGTCGTCGAGCGCCCGCGTCAGCAGGTGCCGCTCCTGGGAGCGCGCCCAGATCGCGAAGCCGCTGAGCAGCAGGAAGGCCGGCACCATCAGGAAGAAGTACGTCGCCACGGCGTTGCGACCGTCGTCGAGGACCAGCGAGCCGTTCCAGGCGGCGTGGGTGCCCACCGCCAGGGCGTAGCCCAGGAGCGGCGCGACCAGGCGCACCGACGGACGGCGACTGCTGACGGCGACGCCCACCCCGATGCCGAGGAAGGCGGTGAAGAAGGGGTGCGCGAAGGGGCTCAGCACGCAGCGCACCAGGAAGAGCACGACGGCGCCGCCGAGGCCGCCGGCCTGGGTCCCGTCGCCCTGGTAGGCCGCGGAGAGGTAGAGGATGTTCTCCACGAAGGCGAAGCCGATGCCGACCATGCCGGCGTACACGAGACCGTCGAGGACGCCGTCGAGCTCGTGACGGCGGAACCACAGCAGGAGCAGGATGAAGAGGCCCTTGGTCGCCTCCTCGGTCACCGGCGCCACGACGGCGCTGCCGACGACGTCGTCGGCCGCGATCAGCACCGACGAGCCGAGCTGCAGCACCAGCGCCACGGAGGTGGCGACGAACGCGCCCCAGCCGAGGGCGAGCAGCAGCAGCGAGCGGGGCTCGGGCTCGTAGCGGTCGAGCCACATGAAGATCGCGACCAGCGGCCCCACCGGGAGCGCGGCGAGCACCGCACCGACCACCAGGGCCGTCGGCGCGCCCGAGAGCAGCAGCACCAGCGCGATGGCCAGGGCGCCGAGCACCAGCACGACCGACACCGACACGGTGAAGACGACGGAGCTGCGGCGTGCGGGCATGGGCGAGAGCGTAACGAGCGGCGACCCCCCGCTCGTCGCGCGGAGGGGGCGGCGACCGGCCCGGCGCCTCCTAGGATGGCCGGGTGAGCGCAGCGAACGACGAGACCCGGGCGGACACCCCCGCCACCCTGTCCTCCTCCACCGAGGAGCACGTCGAGAGCCACGACCCGGCGGTGCCGGCGGCGTACGCCGACTTCATGCGCACCGGGTGGGCCGACACCGGGCTCGACCTGTCCGCCCACCCCGTCACGCCGTGGGCGGCGCAGCGCCGCGAGCGGCTGGCCCAGCAGTTCCCCGGCGAGCGACTGGTGGTGCCGGCCGGTGGCTTCAAGGTGCGCGCCAACGACACCGACTACCGCTTCCGCGCCGAGACCGCCCACACCTACCTGTGCGGCAACCAGACGAGCGACGCCGTGCTGGTCCTCGAGGACGGCGAGGCCGTGCTCTACGCCCGTCCGCGCAGCTCGCGTGACACCGACGAGTTCTTCCGCGACCGGCAGTACGGCGAGCTGTGGGCGGGGCGTCGTCCCTCGCTGCGCGAGATCTCCGACTCGCTCGGCCTAGCGACCCGGCACCTCGACGAGCTCCCCGCCGAGCTCGGGCGGGACACCAAGACCCGGGTGCTCCGCGGTGCCGACCCGCGCGTCGACGCCCTCGCCGCCGGCGATCCGGGCCGCGACGCCGACCTCGCCCGCGTGCTCTCCGAGCTGCGCCTGGTCAAGGACGAGTGGGAGGTCGCCGAGCTGCAGGGCGCCTGCGACACCACCACCCTCGGCTTCGAGGACTCCGTGCGCGAGTGGGACCGGGTGCTCGAGCACGGCGAGCGCTGGATCGAGGGCACCTTCTTCCGCCGCGCCCGCACCCACGGCAACGACATCGGCTACGACTCCATCGTCGGCGGCGGCCGCCACGCCACCGTGCTGCACTGGACCCAGAACGACGGACCCGTCACCCCCGGCGACCTGCTGCTGCTCGACATGGGCGCCGAGGCGACGTCCCTCTACACCGCCGACGTGACCCGCACCCTGCCCGTCGACGGACGCTTCACCCCGCTGCAGCGCGACCTGTACTCGCTGGTGCTCGCGGCGCAGGACGCCGGGCTCGACGCCGTCCGCCCCGGCAACGCCTTCCGCGCCCCGCACGAGGCCGCGATGACGGTGCTGGCCCACGGCCTCGAGGACCTCGGCCTGCTCCCCTGCTCCGCCGAGGAGGCCCTGAGCCCCGACAGCCGGGTCTACGCCCGGTGGACCCTCCACGGCACCAGCCACATGCTCGGCCTCGACGTGCACGACTGCGCGGCGTCCGACCCCGACACCTACCCCGGCGGCGACCTCGCCGAGGGCATGGTCCTGACGGTCGAGCCCGGCCTCTACTTCCAGGACAACGACCTGCTCGTGCCCGAGGAGCTACGCGGCATCGGGATCCGGATCGAGGACGACGTGGTCGTCACCGCCGACGGCCACCGCAACCTCTCCGCCGCCCTCCCCCGCGACCCCGACGGGATCGAGGCCTGGATGGACCGCCTCCGCTCCTAGGCGGGACCGCGCTACCGACGCGGACCTACGGTCGCCACGGCGGCACGTAGGGCGAGAGCACGAAGCTGTGGTCGTGGCACACGATCAGCGCCCTGACCGTGCTCTCACTGCCCCGCACGGCCTCGGCCAGGTGGGTGGCGGCGACAGCGTCCTCGCCCCACTGCAGGGCCACGTAGTCCACCCAGTCGCGCTCACGGACGAGGACCTGCACCTCACGGCGCGTCCCGCCACCGTCGACGAGCTCCACCCGCAGTCCCTCGGGTGTCCGCTCGACGTCGCCGAGCCGGGAGAAGGCCTCGAGCAGTGCCTGGTCCCACAGCTCCCGCCGGGACCCGGAGTTTCGCGAGCGGTCCGCTCCCCCAGCTCGCGTGCTCACGTTGGCCACGCTACGTGGACCGTCGGCGCAGGCGCGGAGGATCGGTCAGGTGCGGTAGGCGCTCACTCGCGGCGCAGCGGGCCCACCAGGTCGCGCAGCTGTGACGGTGCGCTCAGGACTCCGGCGACGATGCCGTCGGAGGTCGCCTCGCCTGCGGGCACGTCGACCGGGTCGTCGGTGAGCCGCACCGAGCCGCACCCGAACAGGTCGACCAGCACCCCCACCCGACCGGTGTCGTGCTCCAGCACGAGCAGCGTCCGTGGCCCCAGGTCGAAGGTGCACACGCGGTCGGCCTCTGCGGGCTCGAGGCCCCGCAGTGCCTCGACGTGGCGCTCGAGGTCCGCGCCGGTGACCTCGCTCGGAGCCCCCGCCCGCTCCCAGGTCCACGTCTCACCGCGACGCTCCGCGGTCTCCGCGCCCCGGTAGACGCACCGCCAGGCACGCGCAGGCGCCGGCAGCTCCGGTGCGGTCTCGGCCGGCTCCAGGGTGCCCACGACCGAGGAACCCACCGACGGAGGCGGGAGCTCCCGGGGGCAGGGCGGCCCCGACGGTGACGCCGCCTCGCGCGGAGCCCCGCGGGACCCTGCGTCCCCACCGACCGATCCTCCCGAGCACCCGGCGACCGCCACCGCCGCTGCGACGGCGAGCACGAACAGCGCGCGAGACGTGGCCATGCCAGAGGGACGCATCCCGCGCGGCCAGGGTTCCCTCGCCAGAGGACTCAGCCTGGGCGCGAGCGCCCGGCCACCCGGGCTAGCTCGTGCGCCGGGAGACCTCGCAGCGCTGTATCCGCGTGCGCGCAAGGTCTGGAGAAGACGACACACCGGTGAGCCACGTGTGCGTGGATGCGCTCGCGATCCGGGGCGCGGGGCTCGTGACGACTTTGGCAGTGGAGTGTGTCAGGCGTGAGCATGAGGTACGAGAGCAACGAGCTGCGAGCGTGCGCATTCTCTGGCGAGGCGAACACCCTCGTATCCGCGCGGTCGTCCTGCCTGCCGCGGCAGCTGACCACGTCGCGGGGCGATGGAAGCTGTTGCGCCATACTGGCCGCGGATCGGTGATGACGTCGAACTACTCGTGGTTGTCCCCACAGTTCTTCCGACTGCACTCCCGATCCTTCGCCCCTGTAGCTCAGCTGGATAGAGCAAGAGCCTTCTAATCTCTAGGTCGCAGGTTCGAGTCCTGCCGGGGGCGCTCGACCGCATTGCGCCTCACTCGCGTCGGTGGAAGCGGACGCGGCCGCCGGGGGTGGTCTCGTGCCGGTAGCCGGGGTGGGTCAGGCGGCGGTGGTGGGGTCCGCACAGCAGCCTGGCGTTGGCCAGGTCGGTGGGTCCGCCCCGGGCCCAGGGGATGGCGTGGTCGACCTGGCACATCGCCGCGGGCGCGGTGCAGTGCTCGGCGCGGCAGGTGCGCTGGCTGAGGGTCAGGGCGAGGCGCTGGGCCTTGGTGAAGAGCCGTTGGGTGGTGCCGAGGTGAAGGACCTGGCCGGCACCGCCGAGGACGGCGGGGATGAGTCGGTGGCGGGCGGCCAGCCTCCGGGCCTCGCGTGCGGAGATCCGGGCGCCGGTGTCGAGGGTCGCGATCCCGGCCTGCTCGAGGCGGCCCTCGAGGTCCTTGAGGGTCATGGTGACCACCACGGTCGCGTCACCTCCACCGGTGGCGGGGAGGTCCTCGGCGCGGAGGCGTTCGAGGAGCTCGCAGAACGCCTGACCACGGC
>JBQGFI010000116.1:0-4308 GCA_052040065.1 Marmoricola sp. | reverse complement strand
ACCGCCCGGCACACGAGTACAGCCGCCGTCTCGTGGCCGCCGAGCCCGCCCGCTGGCGCTACCCGTGGCTGGCGGACACGACGGCGTACGCCGAGGGCCCCGAGCTGGTGGCCGCCGACGGCGTGACGAAGCGCTACGGCGCGCAGGTCGTGCTGCACGAGGTCGACCTGCGGATCGGCGCGGGGGAGCGGTGGTCGGTGAGCGGACCCAGCGGCTCCGGCAAGAGCACGCTCGGCAACGTGCTGCTCGGCCTCACCGCGACCGACGCCGGCGTCGTGCGGCGCGCGTCGGAGGCGGGGCCCGGACGGTGCCAGAAGCTCTACCAGGACCCGGCGCTGTCGTTCCCGCCCTCGGTCGCCCTGGGGCGCTGCCTCCACGACGTCGCCCGTCGCCACCGGGCCGCGGACGGGCGGCTGGCGCACCTGCTCGGCGCCGTCGGCCTGCGGCCCGAGCTGCTGGAGCGGCGTCCGGGCCAGGTGTCGGGGGGCGAGCTGCAGCGGCTCGCCGTGGTGCGGGCGATGCTGACCCGCCCGGCGCTGGTGCTGGCCGACGAGGCCACCTCGCGCCTCGACCTGCTGACCCAGGAGCGCACCACCGCGTGCCTGGTCGAGGAGGTCGTCGAGGAGGGCGCCGCGCTGCTCTGGATCACCCACGACGCCGACCTCGCGGCGGCCGTCGCCCACCGGGACCTGCCGCTGGGCTGACGCCCCGCCGGAGCAGGCTGGGCCCTGCCAGCGCCGCGGTCACCAGCGCCGCGACGACCCCGACCGCCTCCGGCGCGAAGGTCTGCTCGTGCCGCGCGACGAGCCAGGCGCCCAGCCCCACGCAGGTCACGAGGCCGAGGAGCAGCAGACCGAGGACGAGGGTGGCGAGACGGCGGCGGGTCGGGGTGCTCATGGCCGCAGCCTGCGCCCTCGCGTGGCCGCGCGCAGCGGTCGCGGGACGGTGCGGGACACCGCGGGACGTCGTCGGGACCACGGTGGGACCCGGTCGGCCCCACGCTGCCGTCATGACCACCCACACCTCCGGCAGCCCGGCCCCGGCCCTCACCACCCGCGTGCCGTCGTACGCCGTGCTGCTCGGCACCGTCTACGTCGTGAACGTGCTCGTGATGAGCCTCAGCATCACCGCCGAGATGGCCCTCGGCTACGTCGGCAGCGGCGACCAGCCGCGCTCCCTGGGCGAGCAGCTCGCGGGCGTGCTGGGCTTCGGCACGCTGGGGCTGGTCGTCTCGCTGCTCGGCGCCCGGCACCTGGGGGGCCGTCGGGCCCGCGCGGGTGCCGTCGGATTCGGCGTCCTGTGCGTGCCGGCGCTGGCCTTCTTCTGGTGCGGGCTGCCCGGGCTGCTCGGAGCGACCGCCGCCCACCTCGCCGGCCTGACCCGTGGCGGGGAGCCGCTCGGCGGCACGGCGCGCACGTGTGGCGTCGTGGGACTGGTGCTCGCGGTGGCAAACCCGCTGCTCACCGCGGTGCTGGTGGGCGGCTCGTGGGCCAGCGAGCTGCTCTAGGCTCCAGGCGTGCTCCTCGCCGCCCAGCTGCTCGCCGGCCTCGCCGCCGCGGTGCACGTCTACATCTTCGTGCTCGAGTCGCTGCGGTGGACCCACCCGTCGACGCGCCGGGTCTTCGGCACCACCCCGGAGACGGCCGAGGTCACCCGACAGCTGGCCTACAACCAGGGCTTCTACAACCTCTTCCTCGCCGCGGGCGCCGTCGCGGGCGCCGTGCTGGTGACCACCGACCGCGCGGTCGGCACGGCGCTGCTCGTGCTCAGCGCGGGGTCGATGCTGGCCGCGGCGCTGGTCCTGGTCCTCTCCGACCGCGGCAAGCTGCGTCCCGCGCTCGTGCAGGGGCTGCTGCCGGCCCTCGCGCTGCTGGTTCTGCTGCTGGCGTGAGCGCCGGGCGACACGCACCTCAGCGGCCCACCCCCGCGGCGCGGGCGAGCTCGACGGCCTCCTCGCGCGAGCCGACGCCGAGCTTGCCGAGGATCTCGGAGACGCGGTTGCGGATGGTCTTGGGGGCCAGGTAGAGCCGGGCGGCGACCTGCGAGGTGGGCAGGCCCCGCACGAGCAGCTCGAGGATCTCCAGGTCGCGCGCGTCCAGCGAGGCCAGGGCGTCCGTGCGCGGGGCCAGCCGTGCGGCGGTGGCGATGGCGGCGCTGGCGCCGCGACCGACGACCAGCGACCCGGAGGCCGCGGTGTGCAGCGCCGCCAGGACCTCCTCGGGGTCGGCGTCCTTGAGCAGGTAGCCGTCGAGCCCGCTGGCGAGCGCTCGGATCACGGTGGCCTCGTCGGCGTCCATGGTCAGGATCACCACCCGGCAGCCGGTGCGTCGCTTGAGGCGGACGCCGAGGTCGATGCCGTCGCCGTCGGGCAGCTGCAGGTCGAGCAGCGCGACGTCGTACGCCGCGTCGAGCTCCAGCGCCTCGGCCGCCGATCGGGCGCCGCCCGCCAGCTCCAGGGCGGCGTCGGAGCCGATCAGGGCGGTCAGCCCGGTCAGGACCACCGGGTGGTCGTCGACGACGAGGACGCGGGTCACCGGGGGACCTCCAGCCGCAGCCGGGTGCCGGCGGAGGAGGACTCGACGCCCAGCGAGCCGCCGAGCGCCTCGGCGCGCTGGCGGAGCGAGGCCAGGCCGACCCCGGGCACGACCCGACCCCCACGGCCGTCGTCGAGGACCTCCACGACGAGTCGTGTGGAGGTCGTGCTCACCACGACCTCGACCTCGTCCGCGCCCGCGTGGCGCAGCGCGTTGGTGACGCCCTCGGCCACGGTGCGGTAGGCGGCGACCTCGGCCTCCGGGGCGAGGGCGTGGTCCACGTCGAGCCGCAGGCTCAGCCGTGGTCCTGGTCCGGGTGCCTCGAACGAGCGGACCAGGCGACGGACCGCCTCGGCGAGGTCGCCCTCGTCGAGCGCCGTGGGGCTCAGCCCAGCCACCAGGCCGCGCAGGTCCGTGCGGCTGCGAGCCAGGTCGGCGGCCAGGTCGTCGAGCAGCGCCGCGGGCGCTGGCGTGCCCGCCCGGCGCGCCGCCTGCACCCGCATGCCCATGCCGGCGAGCACGGGCCCCAGACCGTCGTGGAGGTCGCGGAGGATCCGGGCGCGCTCCGCGTCACGCTCGCGGGCGACGTCGCGGCGGGCGTGCTCGGCCTCGACCGCGAGGCCGACCGCGCGCGCCACGAGCGCGACCGTCGGCAGCAGCTGCTCGACGACCCGCTCCTGCCGCGGCTCGGGTCCCTCCTCGTCCACGGACCTGACGAGCAGCGTGCCGAGGCGGTCGCCGCCCACGACGAGGGCGTGCGCCCGCCACTCGGGCGCCGCGGTCGGCTCCGGGTCCGGGTCGTCGTCCAGCACGATCCGTGCCGCGCGGCTGCCGCTCGCCCGCGCGACCATGCGCGCCGCCTTGTCGAGGAGCTCGCGAGGATCGGTCGGACGGTGCAGGTCGGCGGTGATGAGGGCGACGTCGGCGGGCGAGAGCGTGCCGGTGCCGTAGCGGTGGGCCAGCCGCGAGCGGCGCACGGCCCGGGCGGCCGGCAGCGCTGCGAGCAGCGCGGCGAGCCCGCTGAAGGCCGCGGTCGCTCCGGGGGCCGGCAGGGCGGCTGCGGTGCTGGCGGCGCCGACGACCGTGGCCACCGCGAGTCCGAGCACCAGCGTGGCGACGGCGAGCGCCAGGTCGGTGCCGAGGTCCGCGAGCGGCCGCAGCTCCTCGACCAGGACGACGCGGGCACTGGTGGCGGCGACCACCAGCAGCACCAGCAGCACGGCCAGCGGGAGCGCCCGACCCAGACCCCACGACACCGCGAGGAGCGCGGCGCCGGAGGCCGCCAGGGTCAGCAGCAGCCAGGAGAGCCGGCGGCGTGCGTCGCGTCCCGACCGGCGCGCGGCGGCGCCGAGACCGGCGTACGCCGCGAGGCACCCGGCCGCGACCAGCACCCAGGCGACGTCGTACCCGGCGGCGACGCCGACCCCGCCGAGCCCGGCCACGGGCATCGCGGCCGGCCCGGGCGCGGGCAGCCGGCCGAGCAGCGCCCAGGGGAGCCCGACCCCCACGGCCACGACGAGCAGCGCGCCGGAGCGGTGGGTGACCTCGCCGAGGACGAGCGGGTCGAGCGGACTGCTCGGCGCCGGCACCGCCCACAGCAGGACCAGCAGCGGCACCGGTCCGAGGTGGGCGTGGCGCCGGCCGACCGGGTGTCCGGGTCGTCGGTCCAGCACGACCGCGCCGGACAGCGCGAGGAAGGGCCAGCCCCCCAGGAGGACCAGCGCCCCGGTGCCCGTGCCGGTGTCGTTGAACTGCGCGGCGACCGCCGCGGCGA
>JBQGFI010000115.1:0-8918 GCA_052040065.1 Marmoricola sp. | reverse complement strand
CGCCGCCGGCCCTCCTGCGGCCGAGCCGTTCCCTATGCTCACGCCGTGACCACCGCCCGCCTCGTCCCGGTGACCACCGAGATGGACGGCGAGGAGCTCGACGCCGAGGACGCCTGGCACGTGGTGCGCCGGGTCGGCCTGCGCCGGCTGCTGGTCGACTCCTTCGTCCGCTTCCGCTACGGCGACGGCTTCTCCAGCTCACGGGCCCTGGCGATCCAGGGCTGCCTCTCGGTGCTGCCCTTCGTGCTCGCGCTGACCGGCCTCGCCTTCGACCTCGACGCCGAGAAGCCCGCGCGCCTGCTGGCGCTCGTCGTCGACGCCCTCTCCCCGGGCTCGGGCAGCAGCGACGCCCTCGCCTCCGCGCTCGACTCCGGTGGTGAGGGCAGCGAGGACGCGGGCGAGATCGCGCTCGCCCTCGGCCTGGCCCTGGCGCTCGCCTCGATGACCACGGCCGTGGCCCAGGTCGAGCGCGGCACCAACCGCATCTACGGCATCCGGCGCGACCGACCGGCCGTGTGGAAGTACGGGCGCGCCGCGGTGATGACCGTCGTGCTCGCCGTGCCCGTGGGGGTCGGCTTCGTGCTCCTGGTCGGCGGTGGCGCGGTCGCCGACGGCCTGGTCGAGATCTACGGCTGGGAGCGCTCGTCGGTGACCTGGTTCGAGGTGCTGCGGTGGCCGGTGGGCCTGGTGCTGCTGGTCACGGCGATCTCCGTGGTGCTCGACCACGCTCCCCGCCGGCGCCAGCCCGGCCTGAGCTGGCTGGCGCTCGGGGCCGGCGTCGCGGTGGTGCTCTCGGCGCTCGCCACGGCCGGGCTCACCATCTACGTGCGCGCCAGCCCCGCCTTCGGCGACGTCTACGGCCCGCTCGCGGGCGTGGTCGCGCTGCTGGTCTGGTCGCTGACCTCGGCGATCGCGCTGTTCTACGGCGCGGCCGTGTGCGCGCAGCTGGAGGCGATCCGCGCCGGACGGCCGGACCCCGCCGACGACGACCCGGGCCGTCCCCACGGCGTCGAGGTCTGAGGCCGCCCACCCGCTCGCCCCGCGGCCAGGGCGGTCACGGCGGCGCTCAGTCGAGCCCGGTCTGCTCCCGGACCCACTGCAGCATCCGCTCCGGGTCGCCCGCGCGCGAGCGGGTCCGTCGCAGCAGGTGGGTGGGCCGCTCCCGCCGGTCGTGCCACAGCCCGCCGGAGGCCGGGCGCGGGTCGACGGCGGCCAGCCAGACGGTGGTCTCGGCGCCGGAGTCCGGGTCGCGCAGCAGCGGCCCCATGACCTTGTCGAAGCCGGGCAGGGAGTCGGCGACACCGGGGGTGTCGGCCCAGCCGGGGTGGGTCGCGTAGACGCCGAGGCGGTGCGGCGCCCACCGGGCGTCGAGCAGCGGCATCAGCTCGACCTGCGCGCGCTTGCTGCGGGCGTCCGCCGTGGTGCCGGAGTAGTCGCCCCGGAGGTACTCCGGGTCGTCGGGTCGCAGTCCCTGGCCGTACATGCCGCCGCTGGTCACGAAGACCACCCGGGCGTCGTGGCCCGTCAGCCGGGGCAGCAGCAGCTCGGTCATCAGCACGGGTCCGAGCACGTGCAGCGCCATGGTCAGCTCGTGGCCCTGCGCCGACTCGGTGCGCTCGGCCGGCAGCGCCCCCGCGTTGTGCACCAGCACGTCGAGCCGCTCGACCGGGAGCTCGGCGGCGAAGCGCCGGACGTCGTCGAGGTCGCCGACGTCGCACCGCGCCACCGTCACCTCCGCACCGGGCACGCGCGCCAGCAGCTCGCCGCGCACCCGCTCCCCCTTCTCGGTGTCACGCACCACGAGCAGCAGCGACGCCCCGAGCCGCGCCATCCCCTCCGCCGCGGCGATGCCGAGGCCGGAGCTGGCGCCCGTGACGGCCGCCGTGCGCCCGGCCAGCGCCCCGGGGGACGGGTCGGCGGGCCAGGTCGGCAGCCGGCGGCGCACCGCGGGGCCGATCCGGGTGAAGCCGGGCACGACCGTGCGGTCGAGCAGGGTGTCGAGGCCGCGGGCCAGCGGCACGGGGAGTGGACTCATGCCCCTCGTGGTACCCCTGGGGCATGCGTGCCACCACCCGCGATCGCGTGCGCCAGGTCACCGTCACCCTCGCCGAGGTCTTCTGCGTGATCGGCACCCTGGTGGGGGTCGGGGTGCTCGGCACCGAGGTCAACCGCACCTCGGGCGGGGCGCTGTCGGCCGACGCCACGTTGCTGGCCCCCGCGGGACCGGCCTTCTCGATCTGGTCGGTCGTCTACGCCGGCCTCGCGGCGTACACCGTCTGGCAGTGGCTGCCCTCGCGCACGACCGACCCGCGGGTCCGCTCGACGGGCTGGCTGGCCGCGGCGTCCATGGTGCTCAACGCCACCTGGCTGCTGGTGACGCAGCAGGGCTGGATCTGGGGCAGCGTCGTGGTGATCCTCGCCCTGCTGGCCACGCTGGTCGAGCTGGTGCGCCGCCTCACCGGGGTAGGGCCGCGCGGGGTCGTGGAGCGGGTGGTGCTCGACGGCACCTTCGGGCTCTACCTCGGCTGGGTCAGCGTCGCGACCTGCGCCAACGTCTTCGCCGCCGCCACCGACAGCGGCAGCGCGCCCGGCCCCGCGGTCGCCGTCGCGGTGCTGGTGGTCGTGGCCGCCGTGTCGGTGCTCTACGCCTACCGGCTGGGGGCCAGGCTCGCCGTGGCCGGCGCCATCGCCTGGGGCCTGGGCTGGATCGCCTACGGCCGCCTCGCCGACGAGCCGCCCTCCGACCTGGTCGCCGGCGCGGCGCTCGCGGCCGCCACCGTGGCGCTGCTCGCCCCGCTCGCCCTCAACCGCATCGCCCACGGGCCCGCGCGCCGCGACGTCGCAGCGTTCTGACGGCCCCGCGGGTCACGGGACGTCACGGGGGGTCCGACCCCCGCGACTCCTCCTGCTCGACCAGGGCCTCGAGGTCGGAGAGCCGGTCCAGCCCCTGGAGCGGACGGGCCATCCGGTGGTTGCCCTGCAGCCGCTCGCGCTGGCGGTGCAGGAACCACCAGTAGCCGGCGGTGAAGGGGCAGGCGTCCTCGCCGACCCGCACGTCGGGGCGCAGCTCGCAGGAGCCGCAGTGGTCGGTCATCCGCTTCAGGTAGGCCCCGCCGCTGGTGTAGGGCTTGGTCGCCATCACGCCGCCGTCGGCGTGCTGGCTCATCCCGACGACGTTGGGCACCATCACCCAGTCGTAGCCGTCGACGAAGGCGCGGTGGAACCAGTCGGTCAGCTGGTCGGGGGCCCACCCCCGCTGCAGCGCGTAGGAGCCCAGCACCATCAGGCGCGGGATGTGGTGCACCCAGCCGTGCTCCGCCACGCCGTCGAGCGTGTGGGAGAGGCAGCGGGCACGGGTCGCCTGGCCGTCGAGCTCCTGCCACCAGTCGGGGATCGACCGGCGCTGCTGCAGCTTGTTGCTGCGGCGGTAGTCCTCGCCGAGGTGCCAGTAGAGGTGCCACACGTAGTCGCGCCAGCCCATCACCTGGCGGCAGAAGCCCTCGACGCTGTTGAGCGGCGCGTGGCCGGCGACGTACGCCGCCTCGGCCCGGCGCACCACGTCCAGCGGGTCGAGCAGCCCGAGGTTCATCGGCGCGGAGAGCAGCGAGTGGGCCATCCAGTCGTCGCCCTCGAGCACGGCGTCCTCGTGGGGGCCGAAGGCCGGCAGCCGGTGCTGCACGAAGTGGTCGAGCACCGCCTGCGCCTCCGCGCGGGTGGCGGCGAAGAGACGCGGCCCGTCGCGCCCGAGGAAGGAGACCTCGCCGTCGGCCTCCCAGCGGTCGAGGTCGCGACGCACCCCCTCGTCGATCTCGTCCTCCTGCGGCCACGGCGGCGGGTCGACCCCGAGCGTGTCGGCCCCCTTCGGCGGTGGCTCGCGGTTGTCGTGGTCGAGGTTCCACCGCCCGCCGAGCGGGTCGGTGCCGTCCATCAGCACCTCGTGGCGGCGCCGGGCGTCGCGGTAGAAGTCCTCCATCAGCAGGCTCTTGCCGCCCCGGCCCTCCGCCCAGGTGCGGAAGTCGTCCATGCTCGTGACGAAGCCCCGGGCCGGCAGCCGCTCGATCTCCCGCTCCTCCGCGAGCTCCCGGACGAAGCGCACGGCCGCCCACGAGGTCGGGTGCACCACCTGCAGGTCGCGGGTACGCCGCCCCAGGCCGTCGGCGTAGGTCTCGACGCGGCGGTAGGTCGCGCGCTCGCCCAGCTCGGCGGCGCGGTGACGCATCGCCGAGAGCACCAGGTGCGCCTTCTGCCGGTGGAAGCGGCGGCGCGCGAAGACGCGCTTGCTCTCCACGAGCAGGAAGTCGCCGTCGTGGTCGTCGGTGAAGTGGTCACCCAGCTGGTCGCCGAAGAGCCAGCGGGTGGTCCGCCGGGCCATGCGCGCCGCCTAGAGCTTCGCCAGGGCCTCGCGCAGGCCGGTCTCGGCCTCGTCGCCGAGCCGCGCGAAGGCCTTGCCGAGGAAGGGCACGGCCAGCTTGGTGATGCCCTTGAACTCGAAGTCGGCGGTGTAGGTGACGCTCGACCCCTCGCCGAGTGGGCTGACCGCGATGGTGTCGACGGCGGTGACCGTCTTGTTCTCCCCGCGCAGCTGCACCAGCCGCGGCTGCTCGTGGCGGAGCACCTCGTAGACGAGCTCGGTCTCGCGGCCGTTGAACTCCGAGACGTTGTCGTAGATCGTGCCGACCCCGCCGTCGCCCGTGCGGCGGGTGGTGCTGACGGTGCCGGGGTCCCACTCCACGGTGTTGGTGAAGTCGGCGAGGTAGGCGAAGACCCTCTCCGGCGGGGCGGACGTCTCGACGGTGCGCTCGAGCTTCATGCCCCGTCCGTACCCGCCCCGCCCCGCGGCAAGCCGGTGGCCCGCCGCGCGCCGGGGAGCGCGTAGCGCGTGCTGCGCCGCAGGTCCGGGGTGGCCTCCACCGCCGCCCGGGTCGCCCGGCTCAGCGCCTCGTGCACGTTGGCGAGGTTCATCACCAGCGCGCCGTACTGCCGCCAGCGCTCGGGGGCGAGCGAGGCCTGCGCCAGCTCGTGCGAGAGCTGGTCGAGCTCGCCGGTGAGCCGCTGCAGGCCCGCCACGTCGTCGGCGACCGAGCGGTCGGCCACCTCGGCGGCCAGGCGGCACCAGCGCTCGCGGAAGTCGCCGTCCCACGGGGTGCGCTCCTCCACGCTGCGCCGCATCGTGCGGGCCATGCTCAAGGTGTCGGCGACCCCCTGCTCCAGCTCGTGCAGCAGCTGCTTGAGCTCGCCCCACCCGGTGGGCCGGGAGCGGCGCGGGTTGAAGCGGCCGCTCTCGCGCGCCTGCCACAGCAGCCGCCAGGCCTGGTCGATGCGCAGGTCGACCCGCCGCAAGTCGCGCACCCAGCCGTCGGTCTCCTCGGTGGTGAGCCCGTCGCCCGCACCGTCGGCCATCGCCCGCAGCACCGCCGCCAGCTGCCCGGGCAGCTGCTCGGCGTGCGACCAGGCGGCCCGGTCGCGCAGCGGCGGCCAGACGAGCAGGTTGACCGCGAGCCCGACGAGGACCCCGACCGCGGTGTCGACCAGGCGGCTGGAGAGCAGGTCCATCTGGTCGGTCGAGCCGGTGGCGAGCGTCACCAGGCCGGTGGTGGCGATGGTGCCCGCCTCCTCCTTGACCCAGGGCAGCTGCCCCACCAGGAAGCCGACGAGGATCACCAGGCCCAGGCTCCACGGCTCGATGCCGAAGAGCGTCCCGGCCGCGAAGGCGAGGAAGACCGCGAAGAAGGTGGCCGCGACCTGCTGGGTGCCGCGCGAGACCGTCTTGTAGACCGTCGAGTGCACCACCAGCACGGCGGCCCACGGCGCCAGGAAGGCCTGGTCGAGGTGGCCGACGTCGGTGGCCAGCCACCAGGCGAGCCCGCCGGCCACGGCGGTCTTCACGATCTGCACCTGGTCGACCACGCGCACCGGGTCGACGCGGCGTCCCAGGTAGCGCATCTGGTCCGCACGGCTCCGACTCGTCACCCGGGGACGGTACCCAGGACCGAGGACCCACGGTCACCTCCCCGACCGGGCAGGTCACCACCCGGCGGAGGGCGGGTCTTCGGATTCTGGACTGTGCCGCGGGTCACGGCGTCCCTAGCGTCGGCGACAGAGACACGACGGCGGGCAGACCTCCCGGACCGACCCCCGGACCGGACCTGCGCGCGACCACACCAGGAGGCACGTCCCATGCAGGTTGACCAGCTGCTCAAGCCGTTCCCGATCAAGGAGTTCCACCCGTTCCCGCGCGCGCTGATGGGCCCGGGGGCGCACGAGATGATCGGTCCCGAGGCGCTCAAGCTCGGCTTCAAGAAGACGCTCATCATGACCTCGGGCCTGCGCGGCACCGACATCGTCAACAACGTCGCGGAGTCGATGAAGTACCACGGGCTCGACGTCGTGGTCTACGACAAGGTGGAGTCCAACCCCAAGGACTACAACGTCATGGACGCCGTGGCGCTCTACCAGGAGAACCAGTGCGACTCCTTCGTCTCCATCGGGGGCGGCTCCTCGCACGACGCATGCAAGGGTGCACGGGTATCGGTGGCGCACGACGGCCGCAACGTCAACGAGTTCGAGGGCTTAAACATGTCCGAGAACCCGAAGAACCCGCCGCACTTCGCGGGGTCCACCACGGCCGGCACCGGCTCCGAGACCTCGTGGGCCTACGTCATCACCGACACCACCACCGACCCCGACAACCCGCACAAGTACGTCGCCTTCGACGACGCCTCCGTGGCCACCCTGGCCATCGACGACCCGGTGCTCTACTACGACTGCCCCGTCGACTACACCGCGCAGTGCGGCTTCGACGTGCTCGCCCACGCCAGCGAGCCCTACGTCTCGCGGCTCAACTTCGAGCCCTCGCTCGGCAACGCGATCCGCGCCATCAAGCTGACCAACGACAACCTGCGCCAGGCCGTGTGGAACGGCCAGGACCTCGCCGGTCGCGAGGGGATGATGTACGCGCAGTACATCGCCGCCCAGGCCTTCAACTCCGGCGGCCTCGGCATCATCCACTCGATCAGCCACGCGGTGTCGGCCTTCTACGACACCCACCACGGCCTCAACAACGCCATCGCGCTGCCGCGGGTGTGGGCCTTCAACATGCCCACGCAGTACAAGCGCTTCGCCGACATCGCCCGGGCGATGGGCGTCGACACCCACGGCATGACCGACGTGCAGGCCGCGGACGCCGCGCTCGAGGCCGCCATCCGGCTGCTGCGCGACGTCGGCATCACCGAGCGCTTCGTCGACGTCACCGCCGACACCTACTCCAAGAACCGGCTGGGCCAGGGTCCGACCGCCTTCTACGAGAACGCGCCGGTGATCACCGGTGACGACGCCGACGTCGACCGCATCACCAACCACGTCCTGGGCGACGCCTGCACGCCCGGCAACGCCAAGGAGTGCACGTTCGAGACGGTCCGCCCCGTCGTCGAGCACTGCATGACCGGCGACCTGGACGACCTGCTGGTCTGAGGTCCGCCCCCCGGCGGTGGGTGTCCCAGGCAGCTGGGGCACCCACCGCCCCCTCGTCCCCCTCCGGAAGGAACCCCGGTGCACGCCGTGAACGAACCGATGCCCGACCCGTCCGCCTTCGACGACGTCGAGGACGTCGCGCAGCGCTTCCGCGACCACGGGTACCTCACCGACGAGCGGCTGGCCACGACCGTCTTCCTGCTGGCTCGGCTCGACAAGCCGGTGCTGCTCGAGGGTCCGGCGGGCGTGGGCAAGACCCAGCTGGCGCAGAGCCTCGCCGCCGTGACGGGCCGGCGACTGCTGCGGCTGCAGTGCTACGAGGGGCAGGACGAGACCAAGGCCCTCTACGAGTGGGACTACGGCAAGCAGCTGCTCTACACCCAGATCCTGCGGGAGAAGATCGGGCAGATCGTCGAGGACACCTCCACCATCGGCGAGGCCGTCGAGCGGATCGCCTCCCAGGACAGCGTCTTCTTCTCCGACCGCTTCCTCGCGCCGCGGCCGCTGCTGGAGGCGATCACCTCCGAGGAGCCGGTGGTGCTGCTGATCGACGAGGTCGACCGCGCCGACGAGGCCCTCGAGGCGGTGCTCCTGGAGCTGCTCTCGGAGTACCAGATCTCGATCCCGGAGATCGGCACCGTGCGCGCCAAGCACCTGCCGTACGTCGTGCTGACCTCCAACAACACCCGCGACCTCTCCGCCGCCCTGAAGCGCCGGTGCCTCCACCTCTTCCTCGACTACCCGACGGCGCAGCGCGAGCTCGACATCCTGCGGAGCAAGGACACCGGTCTCACCGAGGAGCTCGCGACCCGGCTGGTGGAGATCGTGCGCGGGCTGCGCGAGCTCGAGCTGCGCAAGGCGCCCAGCATCTCCGAGACCATCGACTGGGCGCGCACGCTCGCGGTGCTCGGCGTCTCCGAGCTCAAGGCCGACGTGCTCGCCTCGACGCTCAACGTGGTCATCAAGTACGAGCGCGACCTCGAGCGCGCCCTGCAGTCGCTGCCGACGCTCGTCGACCCCAACGCCCGGGTGCCCGAGTCGCTCGGCGGCCACGGCCACGGGCACGGCCACGGGCACGGCGGGCACGGCGGGCACACCCACGACGACGCCGACGTCGACGGTCGGGAGAAGCGGGCCTCCACGGACACCCCCGGTCGGCACGACGAGGCCTACTACGGCGCCCCGGGCAAGGGACCCACGCCCGGCGCCGTCAGCCCGAGCCAGGGCACCCGGTCCTTCGCCCGCGGCAAGGGCGCCCGCAAGCGACCGGTGTAGCCGGGCGGGGCAGGGAGGCCGGGGATGGAGAGCGCGCTGCACCGCTTCGTGCGGTTGCTCCGCCTGCACGGCGTGCGCGTCAGCGTGGCCGAGGTGGTCGACGCCTTCGAGGCCGCCGCGCAGCCGGGGGTGCTCGCCGACCGCGACGTGCTCAAGTCGGCGCTCGCGGTGAC
>JBQGFI010000114.1:0-4269 GCA_052040065.1 Marmoricola sp. | reverse complement strand
GCCGCGATCATCCGCGACCTCGACCTGCTCCGGCCGGTCTACGCCCAGACCGCGGCCTACGGCCACTTCGGTCGCGAGCTGCCCGACTTCACCTGGGAGCGCACCGACCGTGCGGAGGCGCTGAAGAAGGTCGCGGGGGTCTGACCCCGGCGTCGGGGGTGGCTGGCACACTCGCGGCGTGAGCGAGCCGGAGGAGGAGCAGGGCGCCCTGCTCCCGCCTCCCGCCAGGGTGCGCGCGGAGGCACGCAAGGCGAGGCCGCCGGCCGAGCAGACCGACCCGCCCGCCGAGGTGGACCCGGTGGCCCGGGTGCTCGTCGACGTGCCCCTGGCCCACCTCGACCGCCCCTTCGACTACGCCGTGCCGACCTCGATGGCCGCGGCCGCCCAGCCCGGCTGCCGCGTCAAGGTCCGCTTCGCGGGGCAGGACGTCGACGGCTTCGTGCTCGCCCGCGCCGCCCGCAGCGACCACCCGGGGCGGCTGCAGCCGCTGCGGCGGGTCGTCAGCGCCGAGCCGGTGCTGCGCCCCGACGTCGCCGACCTCACCGCCCGGGTCGCGGCGCGCTGGGCCGGCACCCGCTCCGACGTGCTGCGCCTGGCGGTGCCGCCGCGGCACGCCCGGGTCGAGAAGGAGCCAGCGCGCGACGCCTCGCCCGCGCCGGCCGCACCCGAGGGGGACGAGTGGGCGTCCTACGGCGCCCGGGTGCACGCCCGGCTGGCGGCGGGGGAGTCGCCCCGGGCGGTCTGGTCGGTGCTGCCGGGTGACGACGGCGCCGCGCTGCTCGCCGACGCGCTCGTGGCCACGGCGGCCTCGGGCCGCGGCGCGCTGGCGTGCGTGCCCGACCACCGTGACCTCGACCGGCTCGACGCCGCGCTCACGGCCCGGCTCGGCGAGGGGCGACACGTCGTGCTGGCCGCCGACGCCGGCCCCGCGAAGCGCTACCGCGCCTTCCTCGCCGTGAGCCGCGGCACGGTGCGGATCGTGGTCGGCACCCGCGCGGCCGCCTTCGCCCCCGTGCACGACCTCGGGCTGGTGGCGCTGTGGGACGACGGCGACGACCTCTACGCCGAGCCCCGGGCGCCGTACCCCCACACCCGGGAGGTGCTGCTGCTGCGCGCCGAGACCACGGGGTGCGCCGCATTGCTGGCGGCGCACGCCCGCAGCGTCGAGGCGGAGTACCTGGTGCGCTCGGGCTGGGCCGAGGAGGTGCGCGCCCCGCGCGAGACGGTCCGGGCCCGGGTCGCGGTGACCGCCGTCGGGGGCGAGGGCCGCGACCCCGCGGCGTACGCCCGGGTGCCGGGGGAGGCGCTGCGGGTGCTGCGCGACGGCGTCGCCCGTGGCCCGGTGCTGGTGCAGGCCCCCCGGGTCGGCTACGCCACCCGGCTCGCCTGCGAGGACTGCCGCACCCCTGCCACCTGCCGGGTCTGCCACGGGCCGCTGCGGCAGCCGGGCGCCCGCCGTGCGGTCGCCTGCGCGTGGTGCGGCGTCGAGGCGCGTGACTGGCGCTGCCCGGAGTGCGACGGTCGCGGCCTGCGCGCTCCCGTGCTCGGCGACGCCCGCACCGCCGAGGAGCTGGGTCGGGCGCTGCCCGGCGTCCGCGTGCGGCAGTCGTCGTCGGGGGAGCGGGTGATCGCCACGGTCGACGACGAGCCGGCCATCGTCGTCGCGACCCCGGGGGCCGAGCCCGTGGCCGAGGGCGGCTACGCCGCGGTGGTGCTCCTCGACGCCTGGCTGCTGCTCGGGCGCGCCGACCTGCGCGCCACCGAGGAGGCCTTCCGCCGGTGGGCCAACGCCGCGGCGATGGTGCGCCCGCCGTCGGAGGGCGGCCGGGTGCTCGTCGTCGGCGACGCCGCGCACCCCGGCGTGCAGGCGCTGGTGCGCTGGGACCCCGCCGGTCTGGCGCAGCGCGAGGTCGACGACAGGCTCTCGGCCCACCTGCCACCGGCCAGCCGCGTCGCCACGCTCACCGGCTCGCTCGACGAGCTCGACGCCGTGCACCCCCTGCTGCAGCTGCCCGCGGGCGCCGAGGTGCTGGGCCCCGTGCCCGTCGACCTGCGCCCCGGGGAGGAGCCGCAGCACCGCCTCGTCGTCCGGGTGCCCCGCGCCGCCGGGCCGGTGCTGACGCAGGCGCTGCACGACGTCCAGGCCCAGCGGTCGGCCCGCAAGCAGCCTCATCTGCGGGTCGTCGTCGACCCGATGTCCCTAGGCTGAGCCGGGTGCCAACGGTCGCTCGCGTCGCCGGTCTCTGGTCGCACCCCGTGAAGTCGATGGGCGGCCAGGCGCTCGAGCGGGCCGTGCTCGGCCCGCGAGGGCTCGTCGGCGACCGGACCTGGGCGGTGCGCGAGCTCGACCGCGACTCCCTCGGCTCCGCGCGCACGCTCCCCGACCTGCTGCGGGTGCGAGCGACGTACGCCGACGACGGGCGAGGGGTGCGGCTGGTGCTGCCCGACGGCACCGAGACCTCCTCGGCCGACCCGGAGGTGCACCGCCTGCTCTCGGAGCTGGTCGGGTGCCGCGTGCGTCTCGAGGCGCTCGAGGCGCAGACCGGCGCGTCGGCGCACCGCGCCCCGATGCGCTCGTTGGGTGCGCTCCGGCAGGAGTTCGGGCTCGCCCCGGACGAGCCGCTGCCCGACCTCACCGGCGTACCCGTGCGGACACTGCTGCGTGCCGCTCGCTACGCCACCCCGCCCGGGAGCTTCGTCGACGTGGCCGCGGTGCACCTGCTGGGCACGCGGGCCGTCGCCGCGGTCGGGGCCGAGGCGCGCCGCTTCCGTCCCACGGTGCTCGTCGAGACCCTCGACGGGGCTCAGGGGGAGCAGTCGTGGGTCGGTCGCGAGATCGAGGTCGGTGGTGCCCGGCTGCAGGTGACCATGCCGACGGTGCGGTGCTCGATCCCGACGCGGGAGCAGGTCGACCTGCCGGCCGACGCCGAGGTGATGCGACGGGTCTCGCGCGACCACGGGCGCGTGCTCGGCGTCTACGCCGACGTGCTCGAGGCGGGCCCCGTCCGGCTCGACGACGAGGTGGTCCTGCGCGACGCGGCGCCGCGCCCGCGCGCTCAGCGCGCGGCCGCTCGGGTCAGGGACGGCGCGTACGGGCTCGCTCGCCGGATCCCCCTCGGCAGCCGCCGGAGCGAGTGACCTAGACCACGCGAGACCCGCTCGGCGGAATGGTCAGGTGTGGGCCGGACGGCCCGATACCCCCAGCGGAGCGCCCGGTGGGGGCGTCACGACCACGCGGGGAGGAGGCCGGCATGGACCAGACGCTCGACACCCTCGGGTCGCGTGTCCTGCGGGCCCGCCAGCTGCGCCGGGAGCGCGACCTCGCCGCCATGCGCTGCGGTTGCGAGCGCCGCTGCGCCCGCTGCCGCACGAGCGTCCACGCCGCCACGCAGCAGCTGGTGACGGCGCTGGCCGCGCTCGACACCGCGATCGAGACGTGGGAGCACGAGCGGCTGCCGAGCGGAGCGGCCTGACCCGGTCGGTAGGCTCCAGCCCGCGCCCGCCACGTCGGCGGCCGCGCGGGGCGGTAGCTCAGTCGGTCAGAGCAGAGGACTCATAATCCTTGGGTCGTGGGTTCGAGCCCCACCCGCCCTACGGGGAGTGCGACGCACCCCGGTCCGCGCACTCGCACCGATCCCGGGGGGTGTCCGGCTCGGGGACGTCGTCGTACGGCCCGTGGTGGAGTCGCGCCGCCGCGAGGGCACGGGCCCGCCGCCCAGCCGTCCGGGGTCTTGCTAGGACGTCCCGGAGCGGTCGCGGCCGACGTGGGTCACGTGCACGGTGCCGCCATCGACCTGCCAGCGCTGGTCGAGCCTGACGGCGTCGAGGAGCCGGCGGTCGTGGGTGACCAGGACCAGGGCCCCGTCGTAGGAGTCCAGGGCCTCCTCGAGCTGCTCGATCGCCGGGAGGTCGAGGTGGTTGGTCGGCTCGTCGAGGACGAGCAGGTTGACCCCGCGCGCCTGGAGCAGGGCCATCGCGGCGCGGGTGCGCTCGCCGGGGGAGAGGGCACCCACCTCGCTCGCGACCTGGTCGGCCTTGAGGCCGAACTTCGCCAGCAGCGTGCGGACGTCGGCCGGTGAGGTCTCCGGCATGGCCAGCTCCACGGCCGTGCCGAGGGGGAGGTCGTCGGGGAGCCCGGTGCGGGCCTGGTCGATCTCGCCGACGGCGACCGACGCCCCGAGCCCGGCGCGCCCCGTGGCCGGCTCGAGCCGGCCGAGCAGGAGGCGCAGGAGCGTGGTCTTGCCGGCGCCGTTGGCCCCGGTGACGCCG
>JBQGFI010000113.1:0-3750 GCA_052040065.1 Marmoricola sp. | reverse complement strand
GTCGCGACGCCCCAGAAGATCACGGTGAAGCGCGAGGGCTCGATGGTGCCCTTCTCCGAGAGCGTGCCCATCACGATCGAGGCCGCGTCGGCCCCGGAGACGAAGAAGATCGCCACCAGGACCATCACGAGCACCGAGGTGATGGTCGAGATCGGCAACCCGTCGAGCACGGTGAAGAGCATGCTCTCCGGGCTGGCGGCGGCCGCCAGGTCGGTGCCCTCGCGCTGCTGGAAGATCGCGGTGCCGCCGAAGATGCAGAACCACACCAGCGAGACCAGGCTCGGCACCAGCAGCACGCCGGTGACGAACTGCCGGATGGTGCGACCACGCGAGATCCGGGCGATGAAGAGTCCGACGAAGGGCGTCCAGCTGAGCCACCAGGCCCAGTAGAAGATCGTCCAGCTGCCGAGCCACTCGGCCATGGCGTCGCCGCCAGCCGCGTCGGTGCGGGCGGACATGGCGAACATGTCCTGGGCGTAGGAGCCCACCGCGGTGGGCAGCAGGTCGAGGATGAAGATCGTCGGCCCCGCCACGAAGACGAAGACGGCCAGCACCAGCGCCAGCACCATGTTGGTGTTGGACAGCCACTGGATGCCGCGCTCGATCCCGGAGACCGCCGAGATGATGAAGCAGATCGTCAGGAAGGTGATGATGCCGACCAGTGCGGCGTTGCCGGCGGTGCCGAGCCAGCCCACGATCTGCAGGCCCGAGCCGATCTGGAGCGCGCCCAAGCCGAGGGAGGCGGCCGAGCCGAAGAGGGTGGCGAAGATGGCCAGGATGTCGATCACCTTGCCGCCGGGGCCCTTCATGGCGCGCTCGCCGAAGAGCGGGGTGAAGACCGCGCTGATCAGCTGCGGGCGGCCCTTGCGGTAGACCGAGTACGCCACGGCGATGCCGAGCACCGCGTAGATCGCCCACGGGTGCAGCGTCCAGTGGAAGAGCGTGGTGGCCATCGCGGTGCGGATGGCGTCGTCGCTGCCCGCCTCGGCGCTGCCGGGCGGCGGGCCGGTGAAGTGGTAGATCGGCTCGGCCGCGCCCCAGAACATCAGGCCGATGCCCATGCCGGCGCTGAACATCATCGCGATCCACGAGATCGTGCGGAACTCCGGCTTCTCGTAGTCGTTGCCGAGCCGGATGTCGCCGTACTTGCCGAGCGCGAGGTAGATCACGAAGACCACGAACGCGCTGGCGGTGAGGACGAAGAGCCAGCCGGCGTTGGTGACCGTCCAGGAGAGTGCCGAGCTGGAGGTGCTGCTCAGCGAGGCGGTGCTGACGAAGCCCCAGATGAGGAAGGCGACCGCGATGGCGGCGGTGACGCCGAAGACGATCTTGTCGACGCCGCCACCGGCCTCCTCGGCCTCGACCGGACACTCCAGCGCGGGGTGCAGCTCCTCGTCGGCGACCACCTCCTGCGAGGTGGGCGGGCGGTGGTCGTCGGGGTCGGGGGTGGACTCGTCGTGCGGATGGATGGTGGTGGCCATGTGTCACCTCTCTACCAGTCGGGCGTCGTACGTGAGGAGGTCGGTCGAGGCCCAGCCGCGAGCACCGGTCGGCCTGTCCACAGGTCGCCACGACGGCCTGCGGACGTGTCAGTTCAGCAGCATAAGGTGCGCGGGTGAGTTTGCAGCCGACCGTCGAGTCAGTTCTCCACGCGGCGGTGGCGGCGGTGGGCGGCGAGGAACGCGCAGGTCAGGACGCGATGGCGGCCGCGGTGGCGACGGCGATGGGTGAGGGTCGTCACCTGCTGGTGCAGGCGGGCACGGGCACCGGCAAGTCGCTGGCCTACCTGGTGCCGGCGCTGCTCCACGGCCGTCGCGTGGTGGTCGCGACCGCCACCCTGGCGCTGCAGCACCAGCTCGTCGAGCGCGACCTGCCCACGCTGCTGGCGGCCACCGAGGAGTTCGAGGGGCTCTCCGGCACCGCGACCGCGGTGCTCAAGGGCCGCTCCAACTACGCCTGCCTGCACCGGGTGCGCGACGGCGTGCCCGACGACCAGGGGGCGCTGCTCGACGCCGAGGCCGTGGCCGCGGGCTCCCTGGCCGCCGAGGTGCTGCAGCTGCGCGAGTGGGTCGAGGAGCAGGCGCAGGAGTCCGGCACGGGGGAGCGTGACCATGCCCCCCGCCACGGTGACCGCGCCTGGCGCCAGGTGAGCGTCAGCCACCGCGAGTGCCTGGGCGCCGCGCGCTGCCCCTTCGGCGAGGAGTGCTTCGCCGAGCTCGCGCGCGAGCGTGCCCACCGCGCCCAGCTGGTCGTGACCAACCACTCGCTGCTCGCCATCGACGCGGTCGAGGGCATCCCCATGATCCCGGCGTACGACGTCGTGGTGGTCGACGAGGCCCACGAGCTCGTCGCCCGGGTCACCCAGGCGGCCACCGACGAGCTCTCCGTGGGCGAGGTCGAGCGCACGGCAGCCCGGGCCGCCCGTCACGTGAGCGACGACCACGAGGGTCCGGTCGACGCGCTCGACGACGCCGCGGGCGCGCTG
This sequence comes from Marmoricola sp., assembly GCA_052040065.1. GTDB lineage: Bacteria > Actinomycetota > Actinomycetes > Propionibacteriales > Nocardioidaceae > Marmoricola. The sequence goes on along the minus strand of JBQGFI010000113.1, from coordinate 1,265 downwards.
CTCGACGCGCTGGCGGCGACCCCGGCGGGCCGGCTCGCACCGCCGCCGGAGCAGCTGCTCGACGCGCTCGCGCAGGTGCGCGACGCCAGCCGTGCGGTGGTCTCGGCGCTGCCGAAGGAGAGCGAGCGACCCGACGCCGGCGTGCAGCAGGTGCGGGGGTGGGCGCAGGAGCTCTTCGCGACCAGCGAGCGGATGGCGGCGGTCTCCCAGCGTGACGTGCTGTGGGTGGCCGAGCGCGACCGGATCCGGGGCGGCAAGCTGCTCCAGGTCGCCCCGCTCGACGTCGCGCTCCCGATGCGCCACGGCCTGCTCGCCGACAAGACCGTGGTGATGACGTCCGCGACGCTCAAGCTCGGCGGCGACTTCGACGCCGTCGCCGCCTCCCTGGGCCTCTGGCCCTCCGAGCGGGTCGCTCCCGACGACCGCACGACGAGCGAGGAGGCCGACGGGGCCGACGGTGCCGACGAGGAGCCCGACGGCACCGAGCCCTGGGCCGCGCTCGACGTCGGCTCGCCCTTCGACTACCCGCGCCAGGCGATGCTCTACGTCGCGCGCCACCTGCCGCCCCCCGGCCGTGACGGGCTGGGGCCGGCGCAGCTCGACGAGATCACCGCCCTGGTCGACGCGGCCGACGGCCGCACCCTGGGGCTCTTCTCCAGCCGCAGGGCCGCGCAGGCCGCGGCGGAGCACGTGCGCGAGGCGCTGCCGCACCTCACCACGCTGGCGCAGGGCGACGCGCAGCTGCCGGAGCTGACCCGCCAGTTCGTCGACGACCCCCACACCAACCTCTTCGGCACGCTGGGCCTCTGGCAGGGCATCGACGTGCCGGGGGAGACCTGCTCGCTGGTGATCATCGACCGGATCCCCTTCCCGCGTCCCGACGACCCGCTGCTCTCGGCCCGGCAGCGCGCCGTCGACCAGCGCGGGGGCAACGGCTTCATGCAGGTGGCGGCCACCCACGCCGCGCTGCTGCTGGCGCAGGGCTCGGGCCGGTTGATCCGCACCGGCACCGACCGCGGGGTGGTCGCCTGTCTCGACCCGCGACTGGTCTCCGCGCGCTATGCCGGCTTCCTGCGGGCCAGCCTGCCGCCGATGTGGCCGACCCACGACGGTGCGGTGGTGCGCCAGGCGCTGGCACGCCTCGCCGGACGCGCGCCGGCGTCCTGAGCCGACTGCCTCAGCGCGCCAGCACGACGTTGGAGCGGGCGGAGGCGGGGGAGCCGCCGACCTGGTTCACGGCCTGCACGGCGAAGCGGTAGCGACCG
>JBQGFI010000112.1:0-1697 GCA_052040065.1 Marmoricola sp. | reverse complement strand
TGGGATCCTGGGCCCGGCGGCAGCTCGAGCGGCCCGGCTCGGCGCCCTGCACCCGCGATCGCCCCTCGCGGAGAGGTCCGCATGCCCGAGACACGACCCGCAGGCTGGTACCGCGACCCGCGCGACCCCCACCGGCACCGGCACTGGGACGGCGGGGCGTGGGCGGCGGCCTCGGCGGAGGAGACCTTCGGCCCCGCGACACCCGACGCGGGGCACGGCGCCGTCGACGAGGCGGACCCGCTGCCGTGAGCGACGACCCGACGGCCCGCCACGCGGCGCCGGATCGGGGGCCGGTGCGGTCCTGGGCCGTCGCCCGGCCCGCCGACGTCGTCGACGTCTTCGTCTACGTCGTGGTGCTCAACCTGGCCGTGGAGTACCTCCCGGCGGTCCTCAGCGAGACCTTCACCCTCTCGCTGCTCACCGCCGTGCTGCTCAAGGTCGCGCTGGAGGCGGTGCTGGTCCTCAAGACCCAGGTCCTCCGGCGGCTCCGGAGCGCCCGGACCGGACTCGCCCGGGCGACCTCCGCGCTGATGCTCTGGGGGGTCGCGGCCGGGAGCAAGCTCGTGGTGCTCTGGCTGGTGGAGGTCGCCTTCCGCGGCTCGGTGAGCCTGGGCGGGTTCGTCCCGGTCACGCTGCTGGTGCTCACGCTGATGGCGTCGCGGGCCGTCGTGCGACGGCTGCTGCACCCGGCGGACGCCGGCGACCGACGGTGAGCAGGCTCACGCGGGCCGGCGCACGACGCGGGGTTGGGCCTTGTCCCGACGGGGCATGCTGGAGGACGGAGAGCCGGGAAGTCTGGTCGGCGGCCGAGGGACGACGTCCCCGGTCCACTTCTCGACGACCGACCAGGAGTCCCCCGTGCCGGCCATCACCCGCTCTCGTTCTGCGCTGTCCTTCCTCTCCCGGGAGTCGACGGGCGGCGTCCTGCTGATCATCGCCGCCACCGCCGCCCTGACCTGGGCGAACTCACCGTGGCGCGAGAGCTACACCTCGCTGACCGAGACGGTCGTCGGGCCCTCGGCGCTCCGGCTGGACCTCAGCCTCGGCGCGTGGGCGGCTGACGGCGCCCTGGCCATCTTCTTCTTCGTGGTGGGCCTGGAGCTCAAGCACGAGGTCGTCGCCGGCTCGCTGCGCAACTGGCGCGAGGCCGCGGTCCCCGTCCTCGCCGCCATCGGCGGCATGGTGGTCCCGGCGGTGCTCTTCCTGACGGTGCTGAGCGTCGGCGGACGCACCGACCTCGCCTCCGGCTGGGCCATCCCCACCGCCACCGACATCGCCTTCGCGCTCGCCGTGCTCGCGATCTTCGGCCGCGGGCTGCCCTCGGCGATCCGCATCTTCCTGCTCACCCTCGCCGTCGTCGACGACCTGCTCGCGGTCTCGATCATCGCGATCTTCTACACCAGCGACCTCCACCTCGGCTGGCTCGCCCTGGGGCTGCTGGCGGTCGCCGTCTTCGCCTACCTGGCGCGACGCCGCCGGGCCAGCACGCTGCTGCTGGTCGCGGTCGCGGTGCCCGCCTGGGTCTTCGTCCACGAGTCGGGTGTGCACGCCACGATCGTCGGGGTGCTGCTCGGCATGGTCGTCCCCGCCACCGCGCGGTACGGCGAGGAGCACGCCCGGGTGCACACCTACGAGGGCATCGCGCGTCCCCTCTCCTCCGCCCTCGCCCTGCCCGTCTTCGCCTTCTTCGCCGCCGG
>JBQGFI010000111.1:0-8299 GCA_052040065.1 Marmoricola sp. | reverse complement strand
ACGGGCTGGTGGATGGCTGTCGGCGCCCTCGTCGCGGGCTCGGTGGCACTGCTCGTGGTGCGACCGCAGCGGAGCGCCGCTCGCCGGTGACGCGGCTGCACACCTCCGGGAGGGTTGTCGTCGTCGTGGCGGCAGCCCTCCTGGGCGCGCTCCTGGTCGGATGGCTGGTCCGCGACGGTACGCCGCCGCGCGAGGTCGTGGGCACCGTCCAGGCCTCCGTGGCAGAGCCGACGGCGTCGCCCGCCCGGCCGCAGGGCGCCGTACGCACCGAGGCGTCGCCCTCCGCGGCGCCGGAGCCGACGCCGCCCACGGGCCTGCGCGTGCCCGCGCTCGACCTCGAGCTGCCGGTGCAGGCCCTCGGCGTCGACGACGCCGGCGGCATGGCGCTGCCCGAGACGCCCTTCGCGGCCGCGTGGTACCGCTTCGGCCCGGGGCCGCTCGACTCCCGGGGCGCCACCGTCGTGGCCGGTCACGTCGACACCGCCGAGGAGGGGATCGGGCCGCTCGCGGGACTGACCTCCCTGCGCCCCGGCCAGAGCGTCGTCCTCGACGCCGGCGACGAGACGGTGCGCTACCTCGTCGAGGAGGTGCGCCAGGTCGACAAGGCGGTGGTCGACCTCGAGGCCCTCTTCTCCCGCGACGGCCCGCCGCGGCTGCACCTCGTGACCTGCGGCGGCGCCTACCTGCCGGAGGCCGGCGGCTACCAGGCCAACGTCGTCGTGGTCGCCCGCCGGGCCTGACCGGGAGTGGGCGGCCCAGTCGTCGACGGAGGCACCCGGAAGCGGCCCCGGCGACGAAGCACCTGCGTGGACCCGGGGCAGACGCTCGGCGTGAGGCTGGCACGGCAGGACGAGGCCGCGCTCGAGGAGGCCTACGCCCGCTACGGGCCGTCGCTGCTCAGCTACCTGCGCCGCTTCGTCGGTCCCGACGAGGCCGAGGACGTGCTGCAGCGCACCTTCCTCGACGTCTGGCGCCACGCCGCGCGCTACAAGCCCGAGCAGCGCTTCAGCAGCTGGCTCTTCACCATCGCCCACCACCGGGCGGTCGACACCGTCCGCCGCCGGCGCGACCAGGTGGTCGACGTCGACTCCATCCGCGGGCTGGTGGGGGACGACGGTCGCGAGACCGCCGCGAGGTACGCCGACGCGGCGCTCGTGCGCGCCGCCCTCGACCGGCTCCCCGAGCACGAGAGGGAGGTGCTGGACTTGGCGTACTACGCCGACCTGACCCAACGCGAGATCGCCAGCCGGCTGGACGTGCCCCTCGGGACCGTCAAGGCGCGGGCGGCGCGTGGGACCCGGAGACTGGCCGGGATCATCCGTGACGAGCACCTGGGGGACGACTCGTGAGCAGTGACATGGAGCACCCGGACCTCGCGGGCCTGCTCACCGGCGAGCTCGACAGTGGCGAGGCGGTGGCTGCGGGCGTGCACCTGGAGACCTGCGAGCAGTGTCGGGCCGAGCTGGTGGAGGTCGCCGTGGGGCACGCGCTGCTGCGACGCAGCGCCCGGACCCTCGGCGACCCCGGACGACCCCAGGACCTGCCGTCCCTGCCGCCCGCCCCCTCCCCGCCCCGGGGCCGGCGTCGTGCGGCGCTGACGGTCGCGGCCGCCGCCGTCGTGGGCGTGCTCGTCGGAGGCGCGGCGACCGCGGTCCTCACGCAGCGCGAGGAGACCCCGTCGGTCGCGCCGTCACCGGCGCCCTCGCCGGTCGCCGTCGCCCCGCTCGAGCCGTACGGCGAGGTCGCCCCGGCCGTCGGTGGCGAGGTCGAGCTGTACGCCGCGGAGCCCGGCCACACCCAGGTGCGGATCCGCACCGCCGACCTCTCCCCGGCGGGGAGCGACTCCTTCTACTACGCGTGGCTGCTCGACCCGGCCACCGACAAGATGCTGCCGCTGGGCCAGGTCGGCCCCGAGGGCGGCTCCTTCGACGTCGCCGACTCGATCCTCGCCTCCTACAGCGCGGTCGACATCAGCCTGGAGGAGGACGACGGCGACCCCGGTCACTCGGTCACCTCGGTGCTGCGCGGAGATCTGTGAGCCGATCCTCCGCGACGTGCATCCGTCCGGGTCCGAGCTCGCGAAGTACCCCGTGACGGCCGGACCCGCCGGCCTCGTGGGAGGGAAGAGACGATGAAGCGAGCGCTCGTAGCGGCCCTGGTGGCCCTGATGACGGTGACCGGCCTGGTCGCCACGACGGCGGCCCCGGCCGCCGCGCACGGCAAGCACCACCCGCGTGCCCACACGCAGGTGGGCTTCACGCAGGTGACCGTGGCGCCACCGGTCTACGCACTGGTGGCCTCGGCGGGCATCACGCCCGCGCCGCTGGCGGGGGCCACGGCCTTCCCGACGAAGGGCACGCTGGCCGCGCGCTTCCCGATCACCGGCTACCGGCTCAAGCAGCTGCAGATCCGGCACTCCGGAGGGCTCTCGCTGACCGCCGGTGCGGCCACCATCGCGCTCTCCGACTTCACCATCGACCTGCGTCGCCAGCGGGTCAGCGGCGTGGTCGTGGGCAGCATCGGCGACGTCGGCCGGGTCGACCTCTTCAAGATCCGCACGTCCGACCGGCGCGACCTCGGCGCGCTGCGGCTGACGCTCACCGACACGGCGGCCGGCGCCCTCAACGCGACCTTCGGGGTCGACGCCTTCGCCGAGGACGCGACCTTCGGCTACGCCACGCCGCGCCCCTTCGGCCGCCTCTGACCGGCGGCCTGCCCGGACCCGGCGGAGCCGCGACCCCCGTCCCCGGGTCGCGGCCCCGCCGGGTCACCACCGCTGCGTGAGACTGGAGCCATGGTGCGCAGGATCGAGCCCGGCCCGGGCCAGGAGTCGGTGTGGGACTACCCGCGTCCGCCGGCCCTGGTGCCCTCCGACCGCCACGTCGTCGTACGCCGCGGCGAGACGCTCGTGGCCGAGACCCGGGCGGCGTACCGCGTGCTGGAGACCAGCCACCCGCCGACCTGGTACCTGCCGCCCGACTCCGTCGCCGACGGGGTGCTGCGGCCCGCCAGCGGCAGCAGCGTGTGCGAGTGGAAGGGGGTGGCGCGCTACGCCGACGTGCTCGACCTGCCGCGCGCGGCCTGGGCCTACGACGACCCCACTCCCGGCTTCGTGCCGATCGCGGGCTACTACGCCTTCCACCCCGCCCAGCTCGAGTGCTACGTCGACGACGAGCGGGTGCAGCCCCAGGAGGGCGGCTTCTACGCCGGCTGGATCACCGACGACGTCGTCGGACCCTTCAAGGGACCGCCCGGCACGCTGGGCTGGTGAGGCCGCGGCGCCGACGCTAGTGCCGCTCCTCCAGCCCCACGGCCTCGCGCAGCTTGCGGCTGGCGTCGGAGAGCGCGGGGTCGTCGGCGGCGCGTGAGTCCATCAGCTCCGCGAGCGCCTCGGCGATCACGTTGAGCTTCTCCTGGGCCGCCTCCTCCGCGCGTCGGCCGGAGTTCTCCAGCAGCGCGAGCAGCAGCAGCGTCACCACCGACGCCGTGGTGTGGATGACGTACTGCCACTCCTTGAGGTTGGGCCACAGCGGCGCGCTCAGCGCCCACCCCACGACGACGACCAGGCACACGGTGAAGAAGGGCGCGGAGCTGGCCGCGCCGTGCCCCCACTCCACGAAGCGCTCGAAGGCGTTGCGGCCGTCGGCGCGGTGGCGGTCCTCGGCGGCCTCGTCCCTCTGCATGGAGCGCAATCTAGGCCCGGGGACGCGCCGACATGTGAGACGCGCCCGACAACGGCGAAAAGCAGATAAAGTCGATCCAGTTACATCTGATACCTGGGGAGGCGACCGTGACCGCTGCCGTCGACGTGCACCAGCACCTGTGGCCCGAGGAGCTGGTCGACCGGCTGCGCGCCCGCACGCGCACGCCGTACCTGCGGGGCTGGACGCTGCACCTGGACGGCGAGGCGCCGTACGACGTGGCGCACGGCGCCCACGAGCCCACCGCGCGGGCCGAGCGGGACCACGACCTCGGGGTCTCGCTGGCCTGCGTCAGCCTGTCGGCGCCCCTCGGCATCGAGCGGCTGCTGCCCCCGCTGGCGCGGCCGCTGCTCGACGCGTGGCACCGTGGCGTGGGCGCGCTGCCCGAGCACTTCCGGGCCTGGGCCTCGGTCTCCTCGCTCGAGCCGGACCTGGCCGAGCTCGACGCGCTGCTCGGTGACGACCGCTTCGTCGGGGTGCAGCTGCCGGCCACCGACCTGCTCACCCCCCGCGCCTGGCAGCGGGTCGGTCAGGTGCTCGCGGTCGCGGAGGAGCGCGGCGCGGCCGTGCTGGTGCACCCCGGCCCGGCCCACGCGGTCTCCGGCGAGCACGACCTCCCGGGCTGGTGGGCGCCGGTGGTCAGCTACTCCGCGCAGCTGCAGGCGGCCTGGTGGGCCTGGCACGCCTTCGACGCGCGGGCGTGGTTCCCCGACCTGCGCGTGGTCTTCGGCGCCGGGGCGGGCCTCGCCCCGCTGCTCACCGAGCGCCACGGGCTGCGGGGCGGTGTCCGCACCCCCGTCGACCCCGACGTCTACGTCGACACCTCCGGCCACGGCGTGCGCACCCTCGAGGCGCTGGTCCGCGTGCTCGGCATCGACCCCCTCGTGCTCGGCAGCGACCAGCCGTACGCCGAGCCGCTCGACCACCTGCTCGGCGACGCCGCCACCCACGCGGTGCGCGTCGCCAACCCCCGCCGGCTGCTGGGGCTCGCCCCGGCCGCCGGCGCCTTCCCCACCGCACGACCCGAAGGAGCACCGAGATGGTCCAGCACCAGCCTGGCGGGGTGAGCACCCTCGCCCCCGCGACGACGCCGCCGCGGCGCCCGCCCGTGGCCGCCGAGGAGGCGGCACCGCTGTCGTCGTACGACGCGACGCTGCGCCTCACCGACCTGCCCGACCGCGACCTGGAGCCCGCCGAGCTCGAGGCGCTGGCGGCGGCGGTCGCGCAGCAGCCGGAGACGTGGGAGCACCTCGTCGGCTTCGACGGCCAGCAGCGGGTCTACGCCTCGCTGCACCGCGACACCCACGTCGACGTGTGGCTGCTGTGCTGGGTGCCGGAGAACGACACCGGCTGGCACGACCACGACGTCTCCTCGGGCGCCGTCGCGGTGGTGCGGGGCGAGCTGGTGGAGAACAACCTGACCGTGCTGGCGGGGGCCCGCGAGACCAGCGTCGCGGCCGGCTCGGTCTTCTCCTTCGGGCCCGACCACATCCACCGCCTCAACGGCGCGCGGCACGGGTCGGTGAGCGTGCACGCCTACAGCCCGCCGCTGTGGCGGATGGGTCAGTACGCCGTCGACGACGCCGGCGTGCTGCGGCGGGTCTCGCTGTCGTACGCCGACGAGCTGCGTCCGATCGACTGAGCGCCGCGACCGGGGGACTACGGTGCCCTGGTGCAGCGGATCGGCGAGGTGCCCGAGGGTCCTGTCCACGCGCTCTCGCTGGGCCGTGAGCCGGGCGTCGAGGTCCGGCTGCTCGACCTCGGGGCGACCCTGCACAGCATCCGGGTCACCTGCGGCGACGGCGTGCGGCGCGAGCTCACGCTCGGTCACGCCGACGTGGCGACGGCGCTCGGCTCCGACGACTACCTCGGGGGCACCATCGGCCGCGTCGCCAACCGGGTCGCGGGCGCGCGCTTCGACCTCGACGGCGAGACCGTCGTGCTCGCACCCAACGAGGGCCGGACCTCGCTGCACGGAGGGCCGGTCGGCTTCGACAAGCGGCTGTGGCGGGTGGTGGAGCACGACGCCGACCGCGCGGTGCTCGAGCTCGTCAGCGACGACGGCGACCAGGGCTTCCCCGGCCGGGTGACCGCGCGGCTCGCGCTGCACGTGCACGCCGACGGCCTCGACCTGGAGCTGACCGCGACCACCGACGCGCCGACCCCGGTGGCGCTCACCAGCCACCTCTACCTCTGCCTCGGCGACCACGGCGTGCGCGACCACGTGCTGCGCGTCGACGCCGACGCGGTGCACCTCGTCGACGACGAGAGCATCCCGCTGCCCGGGCCCCCGTCGCCGGTCGCCGGCACGGCGTACGACCTGCGGGAGGGCGCGCGGATCGGCGACCTCGTCGAGGCGCTCGGCGGGCTCGACCACGACTACGCCGTCACGGGCGAGGGGCTGCGCGAGGTCGCGCGCCTGGAGTGCGACGCCACCCGGACCCGCGCGGTGCTCAGCTCCGACCAGCCCGACCTGCAGGTCTACACCGGCCAGGGGCTCCACGAGCCCTTCGCGGCGTACGACGCCCTGGCGCTGGAGCCCCAGGTCGTCCCCGACGCGGTGCACCGCCCAGGCGCCCCCGACGTCGTGCTCCGCCCCGGCCAGGCCTACACCTCACGGATCGCGTGGCGGTTCGAGACCACCGGCTGAGGGGTACCCCAGCCCGCCCGACCACCCCACGAGAGGACCACCCCATGGAGCACCGCACCCTCGGCCGCACGGCGCGCGAGGTCTCGGCCGTCGGGCTCGGCACCTGGCAGCTCGGCGCCGACTGGGGCGAGGTCAGCGAGAGCGACGCCCGCGAGGTGCTGGAGGCCTCTGCCGAGGCGGGCGTGACCTTCTACGACACCGCCGACGTCTACGGCGACGGCCGCAGCGAGCAGGTGGTCGGACGCTTCCTGGCCGCGCACCCCGGCGCGGGCTTCACCGTGGCCACCAAGATGGGTCGCCGCGTCGAGCAGCGCCCGGAGCTCTACACCGCCGAGGCCTTCCGTGCCTGGACCGACCGCTCGCGCGCCAACCTCGGCGTCGACACGCTCGACCTGGTGCAGCTGCACTGCCCGCCGAGCGCGGTGATCGACGACGACCGCACCTACGACGCGCTCGACGCGCTGGTCGCCGACGGCGCGATCGCGGCGTACGGCGTGAGCGTGGAGACCTGCGCCCAGGCCCTGGCGGCGATCGCGCGCCCGGGGGTGGCCAGCGTGCAGGTCATCGTCAACCCGCTGCGCCTCAAGCCGCTCGACCAGGTGCTGCCCGCGGCCGCCGACGCCGGCGTCGGCATCGTGGTGCGGGTGCCGCTGGCCAGCGGTCTGCTGTCGGGGAAGTACGACGAGGCCACCACCTTCGCCGACGACGACCACCGCAGCTACAACCGCGACGGCAGCGCCTTCGACGTCGGCGAGACCTTCTCCGGCGTGCCGTACGACGTGGGCCTGGCCGCCGCGCGTGACTTCGCCGAGCTCGTCGCCGGCACCGCCCCCGGCATCACCTCGGCGCAGGCGGCGATCGCCTGGGCCTGGCAGCAGCCGGGCGTCACCACGGTGATCCCCGGTGCCCGCAGCCCCGAGCAGGCCCGCGCCAACGCCGCGGCCGGCGACGTCCCCCCGCTCCCCGGCGACCTCTTCGCCGGCGTCCGCGCCCTCTACGACGCCCGCGTCCGCGCGCTGGTGCATGACCGCTGGTGACGCCGCCGCGGTCGCCGTACGTCGCCGTCCGCCATGTAACGCGCCGTTTCCTCGCGCGTACACCCCCCACAGGGGGCACGCAGCACGTGTAACGGAGCGTTACATGGGGGCGCGGCCGCTCCGCCGCCCCCACCACCACGTGCCGGCGGCGACGAGGGCGAGGGCGAGCAGGGCGGCGAGGAGCCAGCGCCACTCGCCGCCGAGCCAGGCGTGGACGACGGCCATGCCGACGGTGGCGTAGACGAGCGCCCACAGCAGGGCGCCGGCGAAGAGGCCGGGCAGGTAGTGGCGCAGCGGCATCCGCAGCAGCCCCGCCGAGGCGTTGACCGCCGACTGCACGCCCACCGTCAGGAACGACAGCGTGACCGCGGGGGCGCCCCAGCGCCCCACCAGCTCCTGGGCGCGCGCCACGCCGGGGCGGTCGAGCCAGTGCTGTGCCCTTGCGCTGCGCTCGCCCCCGCGGCGCGCCAGCCGGCCCAGGGCGTACGTCGCCCCTCCCCGGCCGCACGCCACCACGACCAGGAAGACGTACGCCGCGGCGAACGGGAGGTCGTCGGGCACGGTCCATCGTCTCGCACCTCGGTGACAGACTCACCGGGTGACCTGGTTCGAGTCCCCCGAGGAGACCGAGGAGCGACTGGCCGGCGTCGGCTACCTCGCCGACCGCGCGACGGCCACGACGGCGTACCTGGCGGGCCGGCTGGGCAAGCCGCTGCTCGTCGAGGGCCCGGCGGGGGTCGGCAAGACCGAGCTCGCCAAGGCGGTGGCGCGGGCGAGCGGCGCGGAGCTGGTGCGGCTGCAGTGCTACGAGGGCCTCGACGAGGCGCGGGCGCTCTACGAGTGGAACTACAAGAAGCAGCTGCTGCGGATCCAGGCCTCCGAGGGCCAGGCGTGGGACGAGACCCACGACC
>JBQGFI010000110.1:0-2892 GCA_052040065.1 Marmoricola sp. | reverse complement strand
TCCACCCCCAGACGCTGCGCGCCTACGAGCGGATGGGCCTGATCACCCCGGGCCGGACCGGTGGCGGCGGCCGGCGCTACTCCCACCGCGACATCGAGCGGCTGCGGATGATCGCCGACCTCACCTCCTCCGGCGTCGGCGTCGAGGGCGTCCGCCGGCTGCTCGACCTCGAGACCCAGATCGACGCCCTGCGTGCCCGCAACGCCGAGCTGGTCGCCGAGCTCGAGGCCACCCGCGAGGCGCTGCGCCAGGCGATGGCCACTCGACCGGCGCCCGGCGTACCCAACCGGCTGCCCGTCCTCCGCGCCGCCGACCCCGGCTCCGCCCTCGTGGTCTGGCGCCGCGGTCGCTGAGCTCCCGTCTCGGTCGCGGCCTCACCCCCAGTGGCCGGGGCGGGTGAGGGACCCGGGGAGCGTGGTGTGGGCGTCGCCGACGGTGGCGTTGAGCTGTGACTGGCTGAGGAACCAGGCGTCGGCCAGCCGGGTTCCCCGGACGTCGGCGTCGCGCAGGTCGGCGCCGAGCAGGTCGGCGCGCGCGAGGTCGGCACCCCGCAGGTCGCACCGGACCAGGAACGCGCCGCGCAGGTCGGCGCGCACGAGCGACCGGTCGCGCAGGTCGGCGCCGGCGAGGTCGGCCGGCATCGGGTTCGCCGGTCCGTGGAGCCGCTCGGTCGCCGCCCTCAGGACCGGGCTCACCCGGGCGCGCACGGCGTCGAGGTCGGCGGCGAGGACGGTCTCCGGGTCGGCGTGCCCCAGCGCCACCAGCTCCTCGCTCATCGCCCGGGCCTCGGGGTCGGGTGAGCGGCGCTCGACCTCCGCGAGGTGGGCGAGCATCTCGTGGAGGTGGCGCACCACGGTGAGCACCGCGCCCATCTCCGCGAGCTCCGGGCCCGTCGCCTCGCGCCAGTGGCGACCGGCGTACGTCGTGTGCGTGAGGTGCTGCCCGGCCCCGAAGCAGTCGAACGAGGCGCAGCCCGACCACCCGGTCTGCCGCAGCGAGTCGTGGATGCCGCAGCGGTCGGCGCCGTCGAGGTGACCGCACGGCGTACCGGCGTCCTTGTCAGCCGCGAAGTCGGCGCTGCGACGGAAGGGCAGCAGCACGCAGCACAGTCCGTCGCAGCGGGAGCAGTCGGCCGAGAGCTCCGGCAGCAGCGGCAGTGACGAGTCCCCCGATCCCATCACCCCATCGTCGCACCGTCGTTAACCTCAGCGGTGCCGAACGGTGCGGATCGAATCCTGTGGGCCGGAGGGAGGTGGGGCGTGGACGCCATGACCGATGCCGTCACCACCTGGCTGCGTGAGGTGAACTGGTGGGTCTTCTGGTCGATCCCGGTCTTCACCGCGGTCGTCGGCTGGCTCATCAACTGGACCGGGCTGGTGATGCTGTTCAGCCCGGTGCGGTTCCACGGCGTCCGCGTCCCCGGGCTCCGCGAGCTGACGGGTGTCCTACCCCGTCAGGCGCAGGAGGTCCCGGGTCTGATGCAGGGCGGGATCGGCTGGCAGGGGATCATCCCGGCGCGCGCCGCGAAGATGGGGTCGATCGCCGTCGACAAGGCGATCTCCAAGCTCGGCACGCCCGCGGAGTTCTACCAGAACCTCGAGCCCGACCGGATCGCCGAGCACATCGTCGAGCTCTTCAGCCCCGAGCTGCCCGACCTCATCGACGCGGTGATGGAGTCCGAGCACCCGGCCCTGTGGCGCGACCTCCCGCCGGCCGGGCGGCGCGCGGTCGTCGCCCGGGTCCGCGACCAGCTGCCCGGCGTCGTCCGCACGATCACCACCGAGATCGGCAACCACATCGACCAGCTCCTCGACCCCAAGATCATGGTCATCGAGCACTTCCGCGAGAACCCCGCCCTCGTGGTCCGGATCTTCCGCGACTTCGGCCAGCGCGAGCTCAACCTGATGGTCTGGTTCGGCGGCATCTTCGGGTTCCTGCTCGGCATCCCCGTCGCCGTGGTCGACCACACCTTCCACCAGTGGTGGCTGCTGCCGGTCATGGGCGTCGTCGTCGGCTGGGTCACCAACGCGCTCGGCATGTGGTTGATCTTCGAGCCCCCCGAGCCTCGCCGGATCCTGGGCGTGAAGGTCCACGGGCTCTTCCCGCGCCGCCAGCGCGAGGCGGCCGAGGTCTACGCCGACATCATCGCCCTCGACGTCATCACGCTCGAGAACATCGGCGACTTCCTGCTCAACGGTCCGCGCGGCGACCGGACCCGGCAGATGCTGGCGGTCGCCCTCGGCCCGGCCATCGACAACGCCGCGGGTGTGGTCCGCCCGGCGGTGAAGGTGGCGCTCGGCCGCGGCCGCTACGAGTCGATCCGGCGGGCGATCGCGCGCGAGGGCGTCGAGCACACGATGACGCCGTTCCGTGACAAGGACTTCAGTCGCGAGCAGGCCGACAAGATCCGCACCCTCGTCGCCCGCCGCACCCAGGAGCTCCCGCCGCGCGACTTCGTCGAGATGATGCGCGCCGCGATCAAGGAGGACGAGTGGATGCTCTACGCCCACGGCGCCATCATGGGCTTCGGCGGCGGGGTGCTGCACCTGTGGATCTTCGGAGTGGGGGGCGGATGAGCGAGTACGACGACCCGCGGTCCCTCGACCAGGCGGGCGGCGAGCTGCGGCTGCCGACGCCCGGCGAGGCGGCCGCAGCCCTGCCGGGGCTCGCACGGATCGCCGGCACGACCTGGCTCAACGCCGCCCAGTGGAGCGTCCTCGCGACCGCGCGCAACACGCGGCGGCTGCTCCGGGCGACCCGCGACCCGGCCGCAGCCGCGGAGCTGGCGCACGAGCTCGGCGTGACCGCCGCGCAGGTCGTCGACGTCGCCCGCGCGGTCGCCGGCGGCGTACCCCTGCACGAGGCGGTGGCCGCGGCGGTCGCGGTCGAGGC
>JBQGFI010000109.1:0-9746 GCA_052040065.1 Marmoricola sp. | reverse complement strand
CGCCGTGGTCGTCGTCAGCACCGAGGGCGACCCCCGCGCGACGTACGCCGCCCTGACGGAGGCCGTGCGTCGGGCCGGGTGAGGCGACTCAGCCGGCGGGCGGGATCACCAGGCAGCTCGAGGTGGCGTGGGCCAGCAGCGTGCCTGCCTCGTCGCGCAGCTGCGCCTGCGCCAGCGCCGTGCGGCGACCTCGCTGGAGCACCTCGCCGAGCGCCGTCACCCGGCCCGTGGCGACCGTGACGGGCTTGAGGAACTTCACCGTCAGGTCGAGGCTGGTGTAGCGCTCGCCCGGGGCCAGCGTGCTGTGCACCGAGCACGCGGCCGCGGTGTCGAGCAGAGTCGAGTGGATGCCGCCGTGCACGGTGCCGATCGGGTTGTAGTGCTCGTCGCGGGGGACGAGCGAGACCGCCACCGAGCCCTCGGCGCGCACCTCGAAGTCGACCAGGCCGACGAGCAGACCGATGGGAGCGGGAGGGAGCCGGCCGTCGAGCATGGCCTCGAGCTGCTCGCGCCCGCTCATGGCGGCCAGCTGCTCGAGGTCGATCCGCGTCTGCGTCATGACCCCAGCGTGACGTCGTCCCTCTGAGTCTGTCAAACAGACTCAGCGGCGGTAGGCTGCGGGGATGGACACCACCACCGCGGGGGAGCGGCCCCCCGCCCTCGACTGGTCCACCGACAACTGCCAGGTGGAGCGGGCCCTGGGGATCGTGGGCCAGCGGGCGTCGCTGGTGGTCCTGCGCGAGGTCTTCAACGGGGTGCGCCGCTTCGACGACGTGCAGCGGCACGCAGGACTCTCGCGGCAGGTGCTCACCGACCGGCTGGCCCTGCTGGTCGACCACGGCGTGCTGCGACGCGTGCCGTACCAGCGCGAGGGGGAGCGCGAGCGCCACGAGTACCACCTCACCGAGAAGGGCTTCGACCTCTACCCCTTCCTGGTCGCGCTCGCCGCGTGGGGCGCTCGCTACTACGCCGACCCCGAGGGGCCCGCGGTGGACTTCGGACACCGTGGCTGCGGTGCGCCCGTCACGGCCGTGCTGGAGTGCGGCGCCGGCCACCGCATCGAGGAGCTGCGGCAGGTGGCGCCGCGACCTGGCCCGGGGGCGCGGCGGGCCCGGCCGTAGGGTCCGCCACGTGAGCGAGCAGCCGTCGGGCATCCACAGCACCTCGGTGGGGGAGAGCGGACCCACCGTCGTCTTCCTGCACGGCCTCTTCGGCCAGGGACGCAACTTCAGCAAGATCGCGCGCGGGCTGCAGCCCGCGCTGCGCTCGGTCCTCGTCGACCTGCCCAACCACGGCCGCTCGGCGTGGGTCGGCACCGCCGACTACGTCGCCGTCGCCGACCGCGTCGCCGACTGGCTGCGCGAGGGCCCGGCCGCGGAGGCACCCGTGCACCTGGTGGGCCACTCGATGGGCGGCAAGGTCGCGATGGTCCTGGCCCTGCGGCACCCCGACCTGGTCGACCGCCTCGTCGTCGTCGACATCTCCCCGGCGGCCAGCAGCGGCGTCGGCCAGTTCGAGCACCTGCTCGACAGCCTCGCGGGGGTCGACCTGGCCAGCCTCGGCAGCCGACGCGAGGCCGAGGAGCAGCTGCGCGACCCGATCCCCGACGACGGGGTGCGGCACTTCCTGCTCACCAACCTGCGGGCCCGCGACGACGGCTTCGCCTGGCAGCCCGACCTCGCCCTGCTGCGTCGCGAGCTCCCGGCGATCGGCGGCTTCCCCGACCTCGAGGGCGTCTTCGACCACCCCGTGCTCTGGGTGGCGGGGGAGCGGTCCGACTACGTGCTCCCCGAGCACGCGCCGCAGATGCGCCGGCTCTTCCCCCGCACCCGCGCGGTGACGCTCAAGGACGCCGGTCACTGGGTGCACGCCGAGCAGCCCGAGGCCTTCGTCTCGGCACTTCGCGTCTTCCTCACCGCTGAGTAGGCGGGCCGTCGCCGGTCGGTCCTACTGTGACCCCCATGGAGCAGCACCGCGCCGACCGCCACGACCTCATCCGGGTGCAGGGCGCCCGCGAGAACAACCTCAAGGACGTCAGCGTCGAGCTGCCCAAGCGCCGGCTGACCGTCTTCACCGGGGTCTCCGGGTCGGGCAAGAGCTCGCTGGTCTTCGCCACCATCGCCGCCGAGTCGCAGCGGCTGATCAACGAGACCTACAGCGCCTTCGTGCAGGGCTTCATGCCGTCGCTCGCCCGCCCGGAGGTCGACCACCTCGAGGGGCTGACCACGGCGATCATCGTCGACCAGGAGCGGATGGGCGCCAACCCCCGCTCCACCGTCGGCACCGCGACCGACGCCAACGCCATGCTGCGCATCCTCTTCAGCCGGCTCGGCGACCCCTACGTCGGCCCGCCGACGGCGTACTCCTTCAACGTCCCGACCCGCAAGGCCAGCGGGATGATGACCACCGAGAAGGGCGGACGCACGGAGCGCAAGACGGTCAAGCAGGAGGTCTACCTGGGCGGCATGTGCCCTCGCTGCGAGGGCATGGGCAAGGTCAACGACATCGACCTGACCGCGCTCTACGACGAGGACAAGTCGCTCGCCGGCGGGGCTCTCACGGTGCCCGGCTACTCGATGGACGGCTGGTACGGCCGGCTCTTCGAGGGCATGGGCCTGCCGATGGACAAGCCGATCAGGTCCTTCACCGCCAAGCAGCTCGAGACGATGCTGTGGGCCGAGCCGACCAAGATCAAGGTCGAGGGCGTCAACCTGACCTTCAACGGGATCATCCCGCAGATCCAGAAGTCGATGCTGTCCAAGGACCCCGAGGCGATGCAGCCACACATCCGGCGCTTCGTCGACCGCGCGGTGACCTTCCAGACCTGCCCCGACTGCGAGGGCACCCGACTCACGCCCGAGGCGCGGAGCTCGAGGATCGCCGGCAGCTCCATCGCCGACCTGTGCGCGATGCAGATCAGCGACCTGGCCGGCTGGGTGCGCGAGCTGGAAGAGCCGTCGGTCGCCCCGCTGCTGAAGGGGCTGCAGCACCTGCTCGACTCCTTCTGCGAGATCGGTCTGGGCTACCTCTCCCTCGACCGGTCCGCCGGCACGCTGTCGGGCGGCGAGGCCCAGCGCACCAAGATGATCCGGCACCTCGGCTCGTCCCTCACCGACGTCACCTACGTCTTCGACGAGCCCACGATCGGCCTGCACCCCCACGACATCGAGCGGATGAACCAGCTGCTGCTGCAGCTGCGCGACAAGGGCAACACGGTGCTGGTGGTCGAGCACAAGCCCGAGACGATCGCGATCGCCGACCACGTCGTCGACCTCGGACCCGCCGCCGGCGCCGCCGGCGGCTCCATCTGCTTCGAGGGCGACGTCGACGGGCTGCGTGCGAGCAGCACGATCACGGGCCGGCACCTCGACGACCGGGCCACGCTCAAGTCCTCGGTCCGCGACGCCACCGGGGCGCTCGAGGTCCGTGGCGCCGCCACCCACACCCGGCGCGACGTCGACGTCGACGTGCCGCTGGGCGTGCTCACCGTCGTCACCGGCGTCGCCGGCACGGGCAAGTGCTCGCTGATCCACGGCTCGCTCGCCGGCCGCGACGACGTCAT
Source organism: Marmoricola sp. (assembly GCA_052040065.1). Lineage (GTDB taxonomy): Bacteria > Actinomycetota > Actinomycetes > Propionibacteriales > Nocardioidaceae > Marmoricola. The sequence continues at coordinate 6,184 of JBQGFI010000109.1, read as the reverse complement.
CGTCATCGACCAGGGCGCCATCAAGGGCTCGCGCCGCAGCAACCCCGCGACCTACACCGGGCTCCTCGAACCCATCCGCAAGGCCTTCGCCAAGGCCAACGGCGTCAAGCCCGCACTCTTCAGCTCCAACTCCGAGGGCGCCTGCCCCACCTGCAACGGCGCGGGCGTGATCTTCACCGAGCTCGGCCCGATGGCCACCGTCGAGTCGCCGTGCGAGGAGTGCGAGGGGCGCCGCTTCCGGGCCGAGGTCCTCGAGCACACCCTCGGCGGCAAGGACATCGCCGAGGTGCACGAGATGTCGGTGGTCGACGCGCTGGCGCTCTTCGCCGACGGCGAGGCGAGGATCCCCGCGGCCGTGAAGATCCTGGAGCGGCTCGTCGACGTCGGGCTCGGCTACCTCTCGCTCGGCCAGCCCCTGACCACGCTGTCGGGCGGGGAGCGGCAGCGACTCAAGCTCGCCACCCAGATGGGCGAGAAGGGTGAGGTCTACATCCTCGACGAGCCCACGACGGGCCTGCACCTCGCCGACGTCGAGAACCTGCTCAGGCTGCTCGACCGGCTGGTCGACTCGGGCCGGTCGGTGATCGTCATCGAGCACCACCAGGCCGTGATGGCCCACGCCGACTGGATCATCGACCTCGGCCCCGGGGCCGGGCACGACGGCGGCCGGGTGGTCTTCGAGGGCACGCCCCGCGCGCTGGTCACCGACGGCTCCACGCTCACCGGTCAGCACCTCGCGGCGTACGTCGGCGGGGGAGCGGGGTGACCTACACCCACGGCCACCACGAGTCGGTGCTGCGCTCGCACCGCTGGCGCACGGCCGACAACTCCGCCGCGCACCTGCTGCCCCACCTGCGGGCCGACCACCGCCTGCTCGACGTCGGGGCGGGGCCGGGCACCATCACCGCCGACCTGGCTGCCCGTGTCGCCGGTCTCACCGCCACCGAGGTGGGGGAGCGCGAGCTCGCGCTCTCGCGCGAGACGGTCGCCGCTCGCGGCCTGACCCACGTCGACTTCGCGGTCGAGGACGTGCACGCGCTCTCCTTCGCCGACGCGTCCTACGACGTGGCGCACGCGCACCAGGTGCTCCAGCACGTCGCCGACCCCGTCCAGGCCCTGCGCGAGCTGGCCCGCGTGACCCGCCCGGGCGGCCTGGTCGCGGTGCGCGACAGCGACTACGCCGGCTTCACCTGGTGGCCGCGGCTGCCCGGGCTCGACGCGTGGATGCGGCTCTACCAGCTCGCCGCGCGCTCCAACGGCGGTGAGCCCGACGCCGGCCGCCGCCTGCTCGCCTGGGCCCACGCGGCCGGCCTCGACGACGTCACCGCCTCGTCGAGCACGTGGTGCTTCGCCACCCCCGACGACCGCGCCTACTGGGGCGGCATGTGGGCCGACCGCATCGTCGAGTCGGCGCTCGCCCGCCAGCTCGTCGACGACGGCCACGCGACCGTCGCCGACCTGCGGGCCGTCAGCGACGCCTGGAGGCAGTGGTCCGAGCACCCCGACGGATGGTTCTCGCTGCTGCACGGCGAGCTGCTGTGCCGCGTGGCCGGGTAGGGCTCAGCCGTAGACCGTGTCCTGCTGGTCGGGGACCACCGAGCCGTCGCGCCGCCGCACGGGGGCCGGGTCACCAGCGGCCGTGGTGAAGGCCGTGGTGGAGCACGGGTAGGGCTCGGCGCGACGGGGGAGCGGCTGGATGAACATCGGGTTGACCGCCCACCGGCCGTCGGCGTCGTCGTAGGCCACGCACATCAGCTCCTCGCCGTTGCGGTTGAGCACGACGTGCACGCCGGTGGCGTCCTTAAGCATGGAGACGTCGGTGGTGGCGTCGCCTCCCGCGACGACGGGACGCAGCGCCCGCGGCATCGGCCGCAGCGCGCGCGGGCCCCTCACGCCGAGCACCCGCTTGTTGACGAAGCACCGCTTGCCGTCGACGTAGGTCATGATCGTGTCGGCGCCGTCGGGGATGCCGCCGCAGCCCTCCAGGTGCCCGTTGAGCCGGCCGCGGGTCGTGAGCTGCGAGACGCCGATGGTGTGCGCCCGGTCGATCCCGATGCCGGCGCCCCAGACGTCGGCGAACTCCTTCGGCGAGGCCGAGACGATCCAGGGCTCGATGCCGGCGCGCTGCAGCGTGCGGACCAGGTCGCGCATCTGCGGGTAGTAGCGGATCCAGGCCGTCTGCCGCGTGGAGCCGACCTGCTGGGTGGCACCGACGGGCGCGCGCAGCGCGGCGCGGCGCGCCTGCGCGGCGATGCGGCGCACCTCGCCTGGACGGTAGCCCCGCAGCACCTGGCCGACCCAGGCGTACATGCCCTGCATCCGCCGGTGGTGGTAGCCGGCGAAGACCTCCTCGCCGTCGGTCGTGGTCTCCTCCGTGCGCACCGAGAGGATCTCGTCGGCGCAGCGGGTGTCGGTGCTGGTCGGCAGGGGCCTTCCGGGTCGCGCGAGGTGGCCGCAGGCCTCGCGCAGCGCCTCCGCGCCCGCGTCGGTCATGAAGCGGCTGGTGGTGCGCCAGTCACGGCGCTCCGGCTGCAGGATCTTGTCGTGGCGCAGCATCCAGAAGATGGTCTGGTCGGAGATGTCGTTCTTGATCAGGGTGTTGTCGAAGTCGAAGACGGCGTACGGACGCACCGACGGCCTCGTCCCGGGCTTCGACCCGCACCGGCCCGCACGGTCGATCGCGCGCTGGATCAGCGCGGCGTTGTCGCCGTACCAGTCGTCGGCCAGCCGCAGCCGTGGGCAGTCGCGCCCGTGACCCGGGGCCGGGCGGGCGGTGGCCGAGGGGGCGACGAGCACCCCGGCGACCATCGCCACCAGTGCGGTGAGCACGAGTGCCGTCCTGCTCCGTCGACGCATCCTGACCTCCCGAGTGTGAGCACGTCCTGCTCGCACCGTCGCACAGGATGGTTGTCCTGCGCCACCATCTCGGGGGGACGGGTCGGTCAGTCGAGGGCGGCGGAGAGCTGCGAGCGGTAGAGCCGGGCGTAGGCCCCGTCGGCGTCGAGCAGCTCCTGGTGGGTGCCCTGCTCCACGATCGCCCCGGCCTCCATGACCAGGATCAGGTCGGCGTCGCGGATGGTCGAGAGCCGGTGGGCGATGACGAAGGACGTCCGGTGGGTGCGCAGCGCGCCCATGGCCCGCTGGACGAGCAGCTCGGTGCGGGTGTCGACCGAGCTGGTGGCCTCGTCGAGGATCAGCAGGTCGGGGTCGGCGAGGAAGGCGCGCGCGATCGTGATCAGCTGCCGCTCGCCGGCGCTGAGGTTGTCGCCGTTCTCCTCGACCGCCGTGTCGTAGCCGTCGGGGAGCGAGTGCACGAAGCGGTCGACGAAGGTGGCACGCGCGGCCACGAGGATCTCCTCCTCCGTCGCCCCGGGGCGGGCGTAGGCCAGGTTGTCGCGGATCGTGCCCTCGAAGAGCCAGGTGTCCTGCAGCACCATGCCGATGCGGGAGCGGAGCGCCGCCCGCGACATCGTGGCGATGTCGACGCCGTCGAGGGTGATCCGCCCCGCGTCGAGCTCGTAGAAGCGCATCACCAGGTTGACCAGCGTGGTCTTGCCGGCGCCCGTCGGCCCGACGATGGCGACCGTCTGGCCGGGTCGCGCCACCAGGGACAGGTCGCGGATCAGGGGCCGCTCGGGGTCGTAGGCGAAGGCCACCGCGTCGAAGACGACCTCGCCGCCACGGCCCCGGGGGGCGGCGTCCTCCTCGTCCGGCTCGGGTGACTCCTCGGGCGCGTCGAGCAGCTCGAAGACGCGCTCCGCCGAGGCGACGCCCGACTGCAGCAGGTTGGCCATCGAGGCGAGCTGCGTCAGGGGCTGGGTGAACTGGCGGCTGTACTGGATGAAGGCCTGCACCTCGCCGATGCTCAGCGCGCCCTGCGTGACGCGCAGCCCCCCGACGACGGCGACCGCGACGTAGCTGAGGTTGCCCAGGAACATCATCAGCGGCATCACCAGGCTGGAGACGAACTGCGCCTTGTAGGAGGCGTCGTGCAGACCGTCGTTGTGCTCGGCGAAGCGACGCTCGACCTCGGCGGTCCGGCCCAGCACCGTGACCAGGGCGTGGCCGCTGATCGACTCCTCGATGTGGGAGTTGAGCTCGCCGGTACGCCGCCACTGGGCGATGAACTGCGGCTTGCTGCGTCGCATCACCGCCGTGGTGACGACCATGGACACCGGCACGCTGACGAGCGCGATCACGGCCAGCAGTGGCGAGATCCACAGCATCATGCCGAGCACGGCCACTACGGTCAGCAGCGCCGTCAGCAGCTGGCTCAGCGTCTGCTGCAGGGTCTGGCTGACGTTGTCGATGTCGTTGGTGACCCGGCTGAGCAGCTCGCCCCGCGGCTGGCGGTCGAAGTAGGCGAGCGGCAGGCGGTGCACCTTGTCCTCGACGTCGCCGCGCAGCCGACGCACCAGCCCCTGCACCACCCCCGCCAGCACGTAGCCCTGCAGCCAGGCCAGCGCGGCCCCGGCGACGTAGACCGCGACCACGAGCAGCAGCGCGCGACCGACGGCGTCGAAGTCGACGCCCCGGCCGGGCACGACGTCCATGCCGGAGACCAGGTCGGCCAGGCGTGCCTCGCCCGACGCGCGCAGGCCGGCGACGGCCTCGTCCTTGCTGAGCCCGGCGGGCAGCCGGCGGCCGAACATGCCGGCGAAGACCAGGTCGGTGGCGTCGCCGAGCAGCTTGGGACCCAGCGCGGTCAGCACCACGCTGGCGATGCCGGCGAGACCGACCACCGCCACCCGCAGCCGGTACGGCGCCAGGCGTGCCACGAGGCGGCGCCCGGACCCGGCGAAGTCCTCGGCCTTGGCGCCCACGGCCGGTGCGCCCATGGGCCCGGGCCGCTGCACCTGGACGCGCTCGGTGGCCTTGAGGTCGCTCATGCCGCGCTCTCCCCGGCCGCGAGCTGCGAGGTCACGATCTCGGCGTAGGTCGGGCAGGTCGCCACCAGCTCCTCGTGCGCCCCGGCGCCCACCACGTGTCCGTCCTCGAGCACCACGATGAGGTCGGCCTCGCGGATCGTGCTGACCCGCTGGGCCACCACGATCACGGTCGCGTCGGCCGTGACCGGGCGCAGCGCGGCGCGGAGCCGGGCGTCGGTGGCGACGTCGAGGGCCGAGAAGGCGTCGTCGAGCAGGTAGATCTCCGGGCGCCTCACCACGGCGCGAGCGATCGCCAGCCGCTGCCGCTGCCCGCCGGAGACGTTGGTGCCTCCCTGGGCGATCGGGGCCTCCAGGCCGCCGGGCATCGCCTCGACGAACTCCCGGGCCTGGGCCACCTCGAGCGCCTGCCAGAGCTCCTCGTCGGAGGCGTCCGGGCGGCCCTGCCGCAGGTTGGACGCGATCGTCCCGGTGAAGAGGAAGGCGCGCTGCGGCACCAGGCCCAGGCGCGCCCACAGCACCTGCGGGTCGAGGTCGCGCACGTCGACGCCGTCGATGCGGACGCTGCCGGCCGTCACGTCGAAGAGCCGGGGGAGCAGGCTCATCAGCGTGGTCTTGCCGGCACCGGTGGAGCCGACCACCGCGACGACCTGCCCGGGTCGCGCCGAGAAGGTCACGTCGGTCAGCACGGGCACGTCGGCGCCCGGGTAGGTGAAGCCGACGCCGTCGAGCTCGACGTGCCCACGCTGCGCGACCTCGGTGACCGGCTCGGGCGCCACCACGAGCGAGGTCTCGGTGTCGAGGACCTCCGCGATCCGGTCGGCGCACACCGCCGCACGCGGGATCTGCATGAGCACGAAGGTGCCCATCATCACCGACATCATCGCCTGCATCAGGTAGGCGATGAACGCCGTCAGCGCGCCCACCTCCATGGAGCCGTCGTCGACGCGGTGACCGCCGAACCAGATGATCGCGACGGTGCCCAGGTTGACCACCAGCAGCACCAGGGGGAACATCGCGGCCATCCAGCGCCCGGCGGAGATCGCCACGTCGGTCAGCTCGTCGTTGGCCCGAGCGAAGCGCTGCGCCTCCAGGGGCTCGCGGACGAAGGCCCGCACCACGCGGATGCCGGTGATCTGCTCGCGCAGCACCTGGTTGACGGTGTCGATGCGCGCCTGGACCTGGCGGAAGAGCGGGACCATGCGCCGGGCGACGAAGCCGATGGTGACCACCAGGGCGGGCACCACGACCGCGAAGATCCACGAGAGCCCCAGGTCGACCCGCATCGCCATCAGCAC
>JBQGFI010000108.1:0-6581 GCA_052040065.1 Marmoricola sp. | reverse complement strand
ACGAGCAGGAAGGGCGCTCCGACGAGCGCGGTGATGATGCCGATCGGGATCTCCTGCGGGGCGAGCGCGACGCGGGCGACCACGTCGGCCCACACCAGCAGCACCGCGCCCATCAGCGCGGCGACGGGCACGACCCGCGCGTGCGCCGCGCCGACGGCGCGCCGCGCCAGGTGGGGCACCACGAGCCCGACGAAGCCGATGCTCCCGGAGGAGGCGACGACGACGCCGACGCAGAGCGCGACCAGCACGAGCAGGCCGGTGCGCAGCCGCTCCGGGGAGGTGCCGAGGGTCTGGGCCGTCTCGTCGCCGATCGCCAGGGCGTCGAGGGCGCGGCCCGAGCCGGTCAGCACCGCGGCGGTGAGCAGGACCACCACGGTGACCGCGAGGAGCGGCGTGCCCCAGGCCGCGAGACCCAGCGAGCCCAGCAGCCAGAAGAGCACCGAGCGGGCCCCCTCCGCAGAGCCGGAGGCGAAGATGAGGAAGCTGGTCACCGCGTACAGCGCGTAGCCGACCGCCACCCCCGCGAGCAGCAGCCGCATCGAGGTGACGCGGCCGCCGGTCCTGGCCACCAGGAAGACCAGGACCGACGCCGCGAGCGCACCGAGGAACGCGCTGCCCTGCAGGACGTGCTCCCCCAGCGCCGCCGAGAGCCCGGTGCCGGCCCCGAAGAGGATCGCCGCGGCGGCCCCCGTGGAGGCGCCGGAGTTGACGCCGAGCAGGTACGGGTCGGCCAGCACGTTGCGCACCATCGCCTGCAGCGCCGTGCCGCAGACCGCCAGCCCGGCGCCGACCAGGGCGCCGAGCAGCACCCGCGGCACCCGGACCTGCCACACGATCGCGTCCTGCGGCCGGCTCCAGGTCATCTCACCCAGCCCGAGCACGTGGAAGCCGACGATGCGCGCCACCACGTCGGGCGGCACGAAGACCGCGCCGGTCCCGATCGCCAGCAGCACGGTGGCCACCAGCGCGACGACGAGGCCGAGGGTCCACGCCCGCGCGCGGCGGCGTACGGCGCCGAGGCCGAGGGGGTCGGTGCTGCCGGTCCCGGCGCGCGGCTCCCCCCGCGGGTCGCGCACCTCGGTCACCGACACATCCACCCCTTGTTGCAAACGATTCGCAACAACCTAGCAAGCGGCTCAGGCCCGGGACAGCAGGGGCATCGAATCCCGTCCACCCGGGTAGTGCAGGAGGGTGACCTGGCGAGACCTGCCCCCCTTCCGAGCCGACCACGTCGGCAGCCTGCTCCGGCCCGCAGCCCTGCTGCTCGCCCGGCAGGAGCACGCCGACGGTGACCGCAGCGCCGCCTCCCTGCGCGAGGTCGAGGACGCCGCCATCGCCGACGTCGCCCGGCTGCAGCAGGAGGCGGGGCTTCAGACCGTCACCGACGGCGAGTTCCGCCGCACCTCCTGGCACATGGACTTCATCTACGCCATCGAGGGGATCCGGCGCACCGACGAGCAGCTCGAGGTGCACTTCGAGAATGCCGAGGGCGCGCTCGACTTCACCTCCGCCGGCCTGGTCGTCGACGGCCCGGTGCGGATCGAGCAGCCCATCTTCGGCGACGACTTCGACCACCTGCGCCGGGTCGCGCCGGAGGGGATGACGCCCAAGCTGACCATCCCCTCGCCCAGCATGGTCCACTACCGCGGCGGTGCCGCGGCCCTCGATCCGGCGGTCTACCCCGACGAGGACGCCTTCTGGGACGACCTGTCCGCGGCGTACGCGCGGCAGGTCGCGCTGGTCCACGAGCGGGGATGTCGCTACCTCCAGCTCGACGACACCAGCCTGGCCTACCTCAACGACCCCGCGCAGCGCGAGCAGCTCACCGCCAAGGGGGGCGACGCCGAGCACCAGCACGAGCGCTACATCCGCCAGCTCAACGCCGCGCTCGCGGGACGCCCCGACGACCTACGCGTGACGACCCACATGTGCCGCGGCAACTACCGCTCCTCGTGGGCGGCCTCGGGCGGCTACGACTTCGTCGCCGAGGCACTCTTCAGCGAGCTGGAGGTCGACGGCTTCTTCCTGGAGTACGACGACGAGCGCTCGGGCGGCTTCGAGCCGCTGCGCTTCGTGCCGCCGGACAAGACGGTCGTGCTGGGACTCGTGACCACCAAGCACCCCCGGCTGGAGAGCAAGGACGACCTCAAGCGCCGCATCGACGAGGCCGCGAAGTACGTGCCGCTGGAGCAGCTGTGCCTCTCGCCGCAGTGCGGCTTCTCCTCCACCGTCGAGGGCAACGAGCTCACCGAGGCCGAGGAGATCGCCAAGCTGCGCCTGGTCCGCGAGGTCGCGGACGAGGTCTGGGGCTGACTCAGGCCCCGCGGTAGCGCCGCTCGGGGCGGCCGGCGGTGCCATAGCGCAGCCGGACCTCCGCCTCCCCGGTGGCGACGAAGTACTCCAGGTAGCGACGGGCGCTGACCCGCGACATGCCGAGCCGCTCCCCCGCCTCCGCGGCGGAGACGTCGTCGACCTCGCCGAGCAGCTGCTCCACCAGCGCCCCCGTCTCGGTCGAGAGCCCCTTGGGCAGCCGCTTGCCCGTGGCGGTCGTGACCTCGACGCCGCCGGCGCCGAAGACCTGGTCGATCGCGCTCTGGTCGATGTCGTCACGGGCCTCGCCCAGGGAGCCGTCGAGCGAGCGCAGCGTGGCCGCGACCTGCTGCAGCCGCGCGACGAGGTCGGCGTGCTCGAAGGGCTTGACGAGGTACTGCATCGCGCCGCCGTGCAGCGCCGTGCGCACGGCGTCGGCCCCGCGCTCGGCGGTCACCATCACCACGCCCACGTGGTTGCCGGCGGCCCGCAGCCTCGCCAGCACCTCCAGGCCGCTCATGTCGGGCAGGTGCACGTCGAGCAGCAGCAGGTCGGGGTCGAGCTCCTCGACGAGGTGCAGCGCCTCGGCACCGTTGCGCGCGGCCCCCACCACCTCGAAGCCGTCGATGCGCTGCACGAAGCGGGTGTGCACGCTCGCGACCATGAAGTCGTCGTCGACGACCAGGACCGTGATCACGCCTCCACCTCCTCCCGCGCACCCAGCGGCATCCGGACCGAGAAGACGGCGCCGGACCCCGGTCCCTCGCCGTCGTGCACCTCGATGCTGCCGCCACGTCGGGTGCAGATCAGCTGCACCAGCGGCAGGCCGATGCCGCGCCCGCCGAGCACCTCGGGCTTGGTCGAGAAGCCTCGCACGAAGACGGCCTCCCGCAGGTCGAGCGGCACGCCGGGGCCGTTGTCGGCGACCTCGAGGTGCACCGCGCCGGTGCCCGACTGCAGCGCGACCGTCACCCGCGGGTCCTCGCCGCCGGCGCAGGCGTCGACCGCGTTGTCGACCAGGTTGCCCAGCACGGTGGTCAGGTCGGCGGAGTCGGCGGCGTCGAGCGCCCGCAGCGAGGAGTCCTCGCTCAGCTCGAGCACCACGCCCCGCTCGTCGGCGGCGCTGGCCTTCGCGATCAGCAGCGCGGCGACCGCCAGGTCGGCGACCCGCTCGGTGACGTGGTCGGTGAGCGCGGCGCGGCGACGGCTCAGGGCGCCGACCAGGGAGCGCACCTCGTCGTACTCCTCGAGCTGCACCAGGCCCGAGATCGTGTGCAGCTGGTTGCTGAACTCGTGGGTCTGCGCCCGCAGCGTGTCGGTGATGGAGAGGTTGGAGGAGAGCTGGTTCTGCAGCGAGACCAGCTCGGTGCGGTCGCGCATCGTGGTGACCGTGCCGATGCCCTGGCCGCGGCTGGAGGCCACCCGGCGGTTGAAGACCACCACTCGGTCGCCGACCAGGCCGAGCGCGTCCTCGGTCGCGGGGCTGTCGCCGGTGAGCAGCTCGACGACCTCGGGGTTGAGCCCCAGCTCGTCGACGGGCCGGCCCACGGGGTCCTCCGCCAGGCCCAGCACGGCGAGCGCGGCGTCGTTGACCATCGTCACCCGGCGGTCGGTGCCGACGGCCACGACGCCCTCGCGGATGCTGTGCAGCAGCGCCTCGCGGTGGTCGGCGAGGGTGGCGATCTCGCTGGCGCCGAGCCCCTGCGTGCGCCGCTTCACCACCCGCGACACGACGTAGGACCCGACGACGCCGAGCAGCGCGCCGAGGCCGAGGAAGAGGGCGAGGTCGGTGGCCGCCCCCGTGAGGCGCTCCCAGGTGCTCGGGTAGTCGCGCTCGGCCACGACGATCCCGATCAGGTCGCCGATGTAGCGGTCGTCGTCGGGGTCGCTGACCTCGCCGGCGAAGAGGACGGGCTCGTGCGCGACGACGGCCCGGCGGCCGTCGTGGGTGACCTCCCCGGTCCAGCTGCGGCCCTCCAGCGCGCGGCTGTCGCCCAGCTCGGCGGGCTTGCCCTCGCGCAGCGGGTCGGAGGAGACCAGCACCGTGCCGTCGGGGCCCACGACGTCGATCTCGTCGACCTGGCGCAGGCTCCGCGCCTGGTCGATCGCCGGCGCCAGCTCACGGATGGTGTCGAGCTGCGCGGGGCTGGTCTGCGCGGCCTCGAGCTTGGCGCGCACCTGGTCGAGGTTGGCGACGTACGCCGCGACCGAGCGCATCTGGGCGCCGGTCTGCTCGGTGAAGGCGACCGTCGACTGCCGGAAGGAGATCAGCGCGACGATGCCGAGCACCGCCACCACGACCACGAGCTGCAGCACCAGGAACTGGCCGGCGACCGAGCGCTCGCGACGGCGGTGGCGGGACCGGCTCAGCGTGACCACAACGACCACAACCTCCTTTGCTTCCGCAAGCGTGACGACCACCACACGCCGCGGCCATGCTCGCACGGACCCCACCCAGGAGGTGCTCACCCGATGCCGCTCCCCCCGTCCTCGCACCGCCGTCGTACGGCGCTCGCGACGCTCGTCGTCGTGCTGCTCACGGCGCTGTCGGCCTGCGCCGGCGTCACCGCCGGGAGCGACGACCCGTCGAACCGCCGGCTGCGCATGATGATCCCCAACAGCCCCGGCGGCGGCTACGACCTCACGGGTCGCAGCGCCGCGAAGGTGATGGAGGACGACGAGCTCACCGGACGCTTCGAGATCACCAACATCGAGGGCGCCAGCGGCACCCTGGCGATGCAGCGGCTGCTCAACGAGCAGGGCTCCGACGACCTCGTCATGACGATGGGCCTCGGGGTGGTCGGCGCCGTCTACACCAACAAGTCCGACGCCACCGTCGACCGGGCCACCGCCATCGCCCGGCTCGTCGAGGAGCAGGAGGGCATCCTCGTGCCCGCCGACTCCCCCTTCGAGACCGTGCAGGACCTGGTCGACGCCTGGACCGAGGACCCCGACAGCGTCGTCGTCGGCGGTGGCTCCTCCCCGGGCGGCCCCGACCACCTCTTCCCGATGCAGCTGGCCGACACCCTCGGCATCGACCCCGTGGACGTCACCTACGTCGCCTACGACGGCGGCGGCCCGCTGACCACCGCGCTGCTCGGCTCCAAGATCGACGTCGGCATGTCGGGCCTCGGCGAGTTCGAGGGACAGATCGAGGACGGCTCGCTGCGCGTGCTCGCCGTCTCCGGCGAGGAGCGGCTGCCCACGGTCGACGCGCCCACCCTCACCGAGGAGGGCGTCGACCTGGTCTTCACCAACTGGCGCGGCGTGCTCGCCCCGCCCGGCATCGACGAGGAGACCAAGCAGTACCTGATCGACCTCTTCACCGAGATGCACGGCACCCCCGAGTGGGAGGAGGCCCTCGAGCGCAACGGCTGGAGCGACAACTTCGCCACCGGCGACGAGTTCGAGGAGTTCCTCGTCGAGCAGGACACCCGTGTCGCCGACACCCTGAAGGAGCTGGGACTCGCATGACCACCACCACACCCCCCGCCCAGGCGGAGAAGAGCACCCCCCGGAAGGTCGTCGACACCGCGCAGTACGGCTTCGCCGGCTTCCTCGGGCTCGTCGGCGCCTACACCCTCTACGACGCCAGCGGCATCGAGCCGGGCTTCGCCGACCAGGCGCTCCACCCGGCGACCTTCCCCTACGTCTTCGGCGCCGTCCTGATCGGGCTCGGCGTCGCCCTCGCCGTGGCCACCGCCCGCGGCGACGTGGCCGAGGGCGAGGAGGGCGAGGACATCGACCTCACCGCGGGCACCGACCTGCGCACCGTGGGCCTGCTGGTGCTGGTCTTCGTGGTCAACATCGCGCTGATCGACCTGCTCGGCTGGGCGATCACGGGGGCGTTCCTCTTCGCCGCCTCCGCCCGGGTGCTCGGCAGCCGTCACCCGGTGCGCGACGTCGCCATCGGCGTCGCGCTCTCGCTCGGCACCTTCTACGGCTTCTACGTCGGCCTCGGCATCCCCATGCCCGCCGGCATCCTCGACGGGATTCTCTGACATGGACCTGCTGCTGGAGGGCTTCTCGCAGGCCCTGACCCCCACCAACCTGCTCTTCGCCGTGCTGGGCGTGCTGCTCGGCACCGCCGTCGGCGTGCTGCCCGGCATCGGCCCGGCGATGACCGTCGCGCTGCTGCTGCCCGTGACCTACAACGTCGAGCCGGCCAGCGCGCTGATCATGTTCGCCGGCATCTACTACGGCGGCATGTACGGCGGCTCGACCACCTCGATCCTGCTCAACACCCCGGGCGAGTCCTCCTCGGTGATCAC
>JBQGFI010000107.1:0-4230 GCA_052040065.1 Marmoricola sp. | reverse complement strand
CACGACCCCCGCGCGGGGCGCTGGGCCGCCACCAACAACCCCGTGTGCGCCATCCACATCTAGCCCCCGGTCCCGGACCCCCCACCGCCGGACGACGTCGTCCGCGCCCCACCACCTCGTTTCGAAGGGAGTCGGCCATGACCGCTCCAGCACTGCTGACCATCGCCCACGGCAGCCGCGACCCCCGCTCGGCCGCCACCATCAACGCCCTGACCCACCGCATCCGCGAGATGCGCCCGGACCTGCGGGTCGAGGAGTCCTTCCTCGAGCTCGCCCAGCCGTCGGTGCACGACGCCGTCGACCGGCTCGTCGCCGACGGCGTCGAGGAGATCGTGGCGGTCCCGCTGCTGCTCTCCGAGGCCTACCACGCCACCGTCGACGTGCCCCGCGTCGTCGAGGAGGCGATGCAGCGCCACCCCGGCCTGCGGGTGCGGGCCAGCCGCATCCTGGGCCACGAGCCGTCGTTCCTCGGCGTGCTCGACGAGCGCCTGCGCGACGCGCTGCGGCGCGAGCGGGTGCGCGAGCTCGACGCCCTCGTCCTGGCCACGGCCGGCTCCAGCAACCTGGTCGCCAACCAGGCGGTCGCCCGCCTGGCCCGCGTCTGGGGTGCCCGGCACAAGCTGCCGGTCACCGCGGCCTTCGCCTCGGCCGCGCCTCCGGCCACGGGTGAGGCCGTGCGCGCCTTCCGGGCCGAGGGCAAGCGCCACGTCGCCGTCGCCTCGATGTTCATCGCGCCCGGCTTCCTTCCCGACCGCGCGGCCGAGCTGGCCCGCGAGGCGGGCGCCATCGCCGTCTCCGACCCCCTCGGCCCGGCGCCAGAGCTGGCCCGCGCCGTGCTCGCCCGCTACGCCGTCGGCGCCGTGGAGCTCGTGCCGGTCTGAGCGCTCGCGACGTCGTACCGGGACGACCCGGGCACTGGCGCGTCGAAACTGCCACTGGCGGGACGCTATTTCGGCGTGCCAGTGCCGGTTTCACCGGCCGGCCGGTGAATTTGCCGCCGGCCGGCTAGAGCACGTACGCCGTGAGCAGCCGGGTGAGCTCGGCAGCGGGGTCGTCGGTGGTGCCGCCGTGCACGGGACCGGGCTGGACGACGGTGCTGCGGGGGGCGCGGAGCAGCCCGAAGCGGGTGCCGAGGGTGTCCGCGACCTCCCGGGTGCCGTACGCCGTGGCGCGCGAGCCGACCGCGAGGTCGAGCCTGGCGCCGCCGCGGCACACCTCGGCGACCCCCTTCAGCGCCCGACGCACCGACGCGACGTCGACCTCCGGGTCGAGGGCGCGCAGCCTCGCGTCGTCGACGTGGGAGGCGGTGTCGAGGAAGCCCTCGGCCTCGCAGTGGACGACGACGCCGACGTTGACGAACTCCTCGCGCTCGACCCGCGGCACGCAGCGCAGCACCAGGTACTGGAAGGCCACGCTCACGGCAGCCACCCCCGTGGGCCGGCCGCCCGCGCGAGCAGGTGGTCGACGTAGCGGACCCGTAGCGCGGCCGCGTCGTCGGCGCCGGGCACCGGCTCGAGCCACTCGTCGGGCACCTCGGCCAGCACCGCCTCGAGCGCGGGTCGCGTGAGCCGCGCGGCGAGGTCGGCGTCCTGGGCCCGCGCCCGGTCGGCGTAGCGGCGCAGGATGTGCTCGTCGGCGTCGTAGGCCTGGGCCGCGAAGCGCGCCGGGTCGTTGCTCCCCCCGGGCCAGGAGTAGTGGAAGTAGAGCGAGGCGCCGTGGTCGATGGCCCAGAGGTCGCTGCGCCCCACTCCGGGCCACAGCAGCAGGTTGGGGTTGCGCCAGGACCGGTCGACGTTGGCGCTGAGCGCGTCGAGCCACAGGATCCGGCCGGCGAGGTCGGGGTCGGGCTCGAAGGAGGCGTCGTAGCCGAAGGCGCGGTGGAGCAGGTCGACACCGAGGTTGAGCCCGAGGCTCGCGGTGAGCAGGTCCTGCACCTCCTCGTCGGCCTCGTAGCGGGCGATGTCGCGCGGCAGGTCGACCGCCACCAGCTCGGGCACGGGCACGTCGACGAGCGCGGCGACGCCGGCGACGACCACCTCGGCCACCAGCACGCGCAGGCCCTGCCCGGCGCCGCGGAACTTGACCACGTAGGCACCGAGGTCGTCGGCCTCGACGATCCCCGGCAGCGACACGCCCTCGCGCAGCGGCGTGACGTAGCGCGTGGCCGTGACCGTCCTCATCGTGTCCTCACGCGCCCTCGCCGAGCAGCCGGGCGCGCTGCTCCTCGACGTCGAAGTCGGGCTCGGGCCAGTCGAGGTCCATGCCGCGCAGCAGCTCGAGCAGCAGCGTCGCGACCGCCCAGTTGCGGTACCACTTGGTGTCGCTCGGCACGACGCACCACGGCGCCACCTCGGTGTGGCCGCGCTCCAGCGCCTGGGTGTACGCCGCCTGGTAGGCCTCCCAGTGGGCGCGCTCGTCGACGTCGCCGGGCTTGAACTTCCACCGCTTCAGCGGGTCGTCGAGACGCGCCAGCAGCCGCTCCCGCTGGGTCTCCCTGCTGATGTGCAGGAAGCACTTGAGCACCGGGGTCCCGCCCTCGACCAGGGCCGCCTCCCACGACGCGATGGCCTGGTGGCGGCGGTCGAGCTCGGCGTCGTCGGCGTACCCGTGGACCCGCGGGACCAGCACGTCCTCGTAGTGCGAGCGGTCGAAGACACCCACGACCCCGGGCGCGGGCAGCGCCCGGTCGATGCGCCACAGGAAGTCGTGGGCCAGCTCCTCCTCCGTCGGCTTCTTGAAGGAGGTGATCCGCACCCCGATCGGGTCGAGCAGCCCGATCGCCTTGTTGACCACGCCGCCCTTGCCGGAGGTGTCCATGCCCTGCAGCACGACCAGCACCCGGCGCGAGCCGCCGGTGTAGGCGTGGGCGTGCAGCCGCTCCTGGAGGTCGGCCAGCTCGGCGCCGAGCTCCACCATCGCCGCGGCCGCGTCGCGCTTGCCTCCGTCGAAGCCAGGACGGGCGTCGGTGGGCAGCCGCGTCAGGTCGACGGGACCGTCCGGCAGCCGCAGGGCCGCGCTGAGGTCGCTCATGCGGCGAGTATGTCGCAGGGCTGTCGTAGGTTCGGCCACGTGCACCTCCCCGTGATGCCACCCGTCCGCCCGATGCTCGCCAAGTCGGTCAAGGGCGTCCCCGACCCGGCGAGGTTCGACGGCGGGCTGTCCTTCGAGCCCAAGTGGGACGGCTTCCGGTGCCTGGTCTTCCGCGACGGCGACGAGGTCGAGCTCACCTCGCGCAACACCAAGCCGCTCACCCGCTACTTCCCCGAGGTCGTGGAGGCCGTGCGAGCGCAGCTGCCGGAGCGCTGCGTGCTCGACGGCGAGCTCTTCGTGGCGCTCGGCGACCGGCTCGAGTTCGAGGTGCTGCAGGAGCGGATCCACCCGGCCGCGTCGCGCATCGCGACCCTCGCCGAGCGCACCCCGGCCTCCTTCGTCGCCTTCGACGTGCTCGCGCTGGGCGACGATTCCCTCGTCGACGCGCCCTTCTCCGAGCGCCGCGCCCGCATGGAGGCGAGCCTGGGTGACCTCGCCGGGCCCTGCTTCCTCACCCGCACCACCACCGACGCGGCCGAGGCCGAGGAGTGGTTCCAGCACTTCGAGGGGGCGGGGCTCGACGGGGTCGTGGCCAAGCCGCTGGGCGCGCCGTACGCCGAGAACGCCCGCACCATGCTCAAGATCAAGCACGCCCGCACCGCCGACGTGGTGGTGGCGGGCTACCGGCTGCACAAGGCCTCCACCGAGGCCCGGCCGCTGCTCGGGTCGCTGCTGCTCGGGCTCTACGACGGCGACGCGCTGCAGCACGTCGGGGTCGCCGCCTCCTTCACCGAGGCGCGGCGCGCCGAGCTCATCGAGGAGCTGCGACCGCTGGAGTGCCCGATCGCCGAGCACCCCTGGGCCCGCTGGGCAGGTGACGCGGTGGCCAACCCCGACCGGGTGCCCGGCACCCAGAGCCGCTGGAGCCAGGGCAAGGACCTCTCCTTCACCCCGCTGCGCCCCGAGCGCGTGCTCGAGGTGGGCTACGAGCACATGGAGGGCCGACGCTTCCGGCACACCGCGCAGTTCAAGCGGTGGCGTCCCGACCGTGACCCGGCCTCCTGCGGCTACGAGCAGCTCGAGGAGGTCGCTCGCTACGACCTCGGCTCCGTCCTGCGCGTCGACAACGCCTGAGGTCGGCGGCATGCTGGGGTGATGGGCTCCGGCGCCGACTTCTACGACGTGGTCGTGCTGGTCGAG
>JBQGFI010000106.1:0-5632 GCA_052040065.1 Marmoricola sp. | reverse complement strand
ACGGCACGGCCTGGGAGAGCAAGGAGGCGCTCGACGCCTACCTGCACCGGCTCGAGGAGGCCGAGAAGCGCGACCACCGCAAGCTCGGTCGCGACCTCGACCTGTTCAGCTTCCCCGACGAGATCGGCTCGGGCCTGCCCGTCTTCCACCCCAAGGGCGGCGTGCTCAAGCGCGTCATGGAGGACTACGTGCGCCAGCGGCACGTCGACGAGGGGTTCGACTACGTCGGCACGCCCCACATCTCCAAGGAGCAGACCTTCCACCTCTCCGGGCACCTGCCGTACTACGCCGACGGCATGTTCCCGCCCATGGAGATGGAGGGCGCCAACTACTACCTCAAGGCCATGAACTGCCCGATGCACAACCTGATCTTCAGGTCGCGCGGGCGGTCCTACCGCGAGCTGCCGCTGCGGTTCTTCGAGTTCGGCCACGTCTACCGCAACGAGAAGTCGGGCGTGATCCACGGCCTGACCCGCGTGCGCGGCTTCGCCCAGGACGACTCCCACTCGTACGTCACCCGCGAGCAGGCGCCCGGCGAGATCAAGCACCTGCTCGACTTCGTGCTGGGGCTGCTGCGCGACTTCGGCCTCGACGACTTCTACCTCGAGATCTCGACGCGCGACGACTCCAAGCCCGACAAGTTCGTCGGCAGCGACGACGACTGGGCGACGGCGACCGCGGTGCTCGAGCAGGTCTGCCGCGACTCCGGCCTCGAGCTGGTGCCCGACCCGGGCGGGGCGGCGTTCTACGGCCCCAAGGTGTCGGTGCAGGCCCGCGACGCGATCGGCCGGACCTGGCAGATGTCGACCATCCAGTACGACTTCAACCAGCCCAAGGGCTTCGACCTGCAGTACCAGGCGGCCGACGGCAGTCGGCAGCAGCCGGTGATGATCCACTCGGCGAAGTTCGGCTCCATCGAGCGCTTCATCGGCGTGCTCACCGAGCACTACGCCGGCGCCTTCCCTCCCTGGCTCGCGCCGGTGCAGGTGCAGGGCATCCCGATCGCGGAGCGGCACGGCGACTACCTCGCCGACGTCGCCCGGCAGCTGCGGGCGCGCGGCCTGCGCGTGGAGGTCGACCACTCCGACGACCGGATGCAGAAGAAGATCCGCAACGCCCAGCTGCAGAAGGTGCCCTTCATGGTCATCGCCGGTGACGACGACGTCGAGGCCGGCGCCGTCAGCTTCCGCTACCGCGACGGCCGCCAGGACAACGGCGTCCCCGTGGCCGAGGCGATCGAGCGCGTCGCTGCCGCCGTCGCCGACCGCGTGCAGGACTGAGCGGCCACCCGACGAACGCAGACGCGCGGGCACAAGTCCGGATCCGCGCCCGACTCGACCCGGTATCGCCGGGTCGGGCGACTAGTGGGGCCCCCGCGTCTGCGAACCAGAGAGCAGTGCCCTCGCCTCAGGTCGAGCGGCGCATCGACCGCAGGCCGACGGCGAGGCCGAGGGCGGCGACGGCAGCGGCGGCGAGGAAGCCGTACGCCACGGTGCCGACCGGGAAGGTGCCGCCGAAGAGCGCCCGGGAGGCGTCGACGACGTAGGTCAGCGGGTTGAGCGACGAGGCGACGCGCAGCCACGCCGGCGAGGCGTCGGTGATGGGCAGCATCATCCCCGCGAGCAGCAGCACCGGGAAGACGAGCGTCTGCTGCACCGTCCAGAAGAGCCACTCCTGGTCCTTCGACGCCAGCGCCAGCGCGAAGGACAGCGCGCCGACGCCCACGCTGAACATCCCGAGCATCACCACCGCGAGCAGCACGCCGGCTGGGTGCAGGTCGAAGCTGAAGGGCGTCACCACCACCAGGATGATCGCGGTCTGCATCAGCAGCGGCACGACCTCCTTCAGCGCCCGCCCGACCAGCAGCGCGGATCGCGAGAGCGGCGAGACCAGCAGCCGCTCGTGGGAGCCGGTCATGATCTCGTTGGTCAGGTTCGCGCCGGTGAACGACGCCCCCATCAGCATGGTCATCGCCACGATGCCGGGCACGAACCACTGCAGCGCCGAGCCGCCCCCGAAGCTGCCCGTCGGCAGCAGCGGGGCGAAGAGCGCGAGGAAGACCAGCGGCTGCACCATCGCGAAGAGCACCGAGACCGGCTCGCGCCAGACGGGCCTGAGCTCGCGGGTCATCACGTTCCAGGTGTCGGCGAGGAAGCCGGGGTCGCGGGGCACCGCGGGGGAGTCGGCGTACGCCGTGGCGGGGGTCAGGGTGGTTGTCATGCTGCTGCTCCTTCGGTGGTGCCGGACGGGGTGGGCTGGTCGCTCTCGCGCAGGCTGCGACCCGTGAGGTCGAGGAAGACGTCGTCGAGCGTCGGGCCCGACACCTCCAGGCGGCGTACGGCGCTCCCCGCGGCCGCGAGGTCGGCCACCAGGCCGGCGGCCAGGTCGCGTCCGCCGGCGACGCGGACGTCGAGGTCCGCGCCGTGGAGCTGCAGCGTCGCGCCGGCGAGCCGCCCGGCGCGCTCCGCGGCGACGGCCGCGCCGGCGGGGGAGTCGAAGCCCAGCGAGACCAGGTCGCCGAGCGCCGACTTCAGCCGCGGCGCCGTGTCGTCGGCGATCACGCGCCCGTGGTCGATCACCACCACTCGGCCGGCGAGGGCGTCGGCCTCCTCGAGGTAGTGCGTGGTGAGCACGATGGTGGTGCCGACCTCCTCGTGCAGGCGCCGGACCTGCTCCTGGAGGTTGACGCGGTTCTGCGGGTCGAGACCGGTCGAGGGCTCGTCGAGGAAGAGCAGCGGCGGCGCGTGCACCAGCCCGATCGCGACGTCGAGCCGGCGCCGCTGCCCGCCGGAGAGCGTGGAGACGGGTCGGCCCGCGTGCTCGGTCAGGTCGAAGGCGTCGAGCAGCTCCTCGGCCCGCTCGTGCGCCGCGCGTCGTGACATCCCGTGGGCCCGTGCCTGGCTCACCACCTCGTCGCGGCCACGCTGCTGGTGACCGGCGGCGTTGCCCTGGCCGACGTACCCGATGCTGCGGCGCACCTGTCGCTGCGCCGAGACCACGTCGTGGCCGACGACCTCGGCCGTCCCGGAGGTCGGCGTCAGCAGCGTGGTGAGCATCCGCAGCGTGGTCGACTTCCCGGCCCCGTTGGGTCCGAGGAAGGCGACCAGCTCGCCGGGTGCCACGTCGAGGTCGAGCCCGCGGACGGCCTCGACGGTCTGCTTGTGACGGGTGAACGTCTTGGTCAGCTGTCGGGTCCGGATCACCGGACCAGAGGGGGTGCTCGTCGTCATGCCACCGACGCTAGGAGCGATTGCGGCCAGCTAGTGGCCGCAATCGGACCTATTCTGACGAGCATGAGCACCAGCGCCCGGATGCTGCGACTGCTGTCGCTGCTGCAGACCCACCGCTACTGGCCCGGGGGCGAGCTCTCCGAGCGGCTCGAGGTGAGTCCGCGCACGCTGCGGCGCGACATCGACCGGCTGCGCGACCTCGGGTACGCCGTCGACGCGGTGCGCGGGGTGGCGGGGGGCTACCAGCTGCGGGCCGGCGGCCAGCTGCCACCGCTGCTGCTCGACGACGACGAGGCGGTCGCCATCGCGGTCGGCCTGCGCACCGCTGCCGCGGGCTCGGTCAGCGGTCTGGAGGAGACCTCGGTGCAGGCGCTGACCAAGGTGATCGCGCTGATGCCGCCCCGGCTGCGGCGCCGCATCGACGCGCTGCGCACGCAGACGGTCCCCGCGCCGTCGTACGCCGGTCCGACCGTCGACTCCGAGACCCTGACCACGCTCGCGCAGGGCTGCCGCGACGACGAGGGCCTGACCTTCGACTACACCGCTCGGGGCGCGGAGACCACGCACCGTCGGGTGGAGCCCCACCGGCTGGTCTCGGTCGGGCGCCGCTGGTACCTGGTGGCCCACGACCGCGACCGCCACGACTGGCGCAGCTTCCGCGTCGACCGCATCGAGGCGCCGCGGCTCACCGGGCAGAAGTTCCGGCAGCGCGAGCTGCCCGCGCCCGACGCGTGGCAGTTCGTGCAGCAGGGCCTGCGCTCGATGCCGCAGAGGTACGCCGTGAGCGTGCGCCTGCACGCGGCGCCCGACGTCGTACGCCGCGCCGTGGGGCACTGGGGCACGGTCGAGGAGCTCGGGCCCGACCGGTGCCGGCTGCTGATGCAGGTCGACTCGCTGGAGTGGCCGGTGATGGTGCTCGCGCAGGTCGGGGCGGCCTTCGACGAGGTCGAGCCGCCGGCGCTCCGCGACCGTATCGCCGAGGTCGCGGCCGCCTTCGCGCGCGCCGCCACGGACGCCACGTGAGACCCCCGACGCGGGCGCCGGGGCGGTCAGGAAGACTGCGGCCGTGAGCTCCCACGACCCAGACGCAGGCGTGCGCGACGGCTTCGAGGGGTTCGACCGGCTGTGGACCCCGCACCGCATGGCCTACGTCGCCCCGACGCGCACGGCCGACGACGACGGGTGCCCCTTCTGCCCGATGCTCGGCGCCGACCCGCGCGAGAGCCTGGTCGTCGCGACGGGGGAGCACTGCTTCACCGTGCTCAACCTGCACCCCTACAACCCCGGCCACCTGATGGTGCTGCCGCGCCGCCACGTCGCCGACCTCGAGGACCTCGACGAGGCCGAGGCGCTGGAGCTGGTCACCACGACGCAGCACGCCATCCGGGTGCTCCGCGAGGTCAGCGGTCCGCACGCCTTCAACGTGGGGCTGAACCTGGGCGGCGTCGCGGGCGGGTCGCTCTCCCAGCACCTGCACCAGCACGTCGTCCCGCGCTGGTCGGGCGACGTCAACTTCATCACCGTGGTCGGCGGCACCAAGACCCTGCCGATGCTCCTGGCCGACACCCGCGACCTGCTCGCCGACGCCTGGGGGGACGGACGCTAGATGCTCGACCGCTTCAAGGACTTCTGGCAGGGCGTCGTGCTGGCGCCTTTCGTCACGCTCTTCATCCGTCTCGGGATCAGTCCCGACGTGATCACCCTGGTCGGCACCCTGGGGGTGAGCGCCGGCGCGCTGCTCTTCTTCCCGCGCGGCGAGCTCTTCGTCGGGGTGCTGGTGATCACCGCCTTCGTCTTCAGCGACCTGGTCGACGGCGCCATGGCGCGCCGCCTGGGTCGCACGTCGCGCTTCGGGGCGTTCTTCGACTCGACCCTCGACCGCCTCGGCGACGGCGCGATCTTCGGCGGGCTGGTGCTCTACTTCGCGGGTCCGGGCGACAGCTTCCTCTACACCTGCCTCACGCTCTACTGCCTGGTGATGGGCGCGGTCACCTCCTACGCCCGGGCGCGGGCGGAGTCGCTCGGGATGCAGGCCAAGGGCGGCCTCGCCGAGCGCGCCGACCGGCTCGTCGCGGTGCTCGTGATGACCGGCTTCTCCGACCTGCTCGACCTGCCCGTGCTGCTGCAGGCGACGCTGTGGCTGCTCGCGGTCGCCAGCACCGTCACCGTGGTGCAGCGGGTGCTCATGGTGCGCACGCAGGCGCTCGCCGACGGCGAGACCCCGCGACCCTCTTGACCAGGCACGACGCCCAGGTTCATGGTGGTATAGGCCACATGTACAACTTCGCGAATTAGTCTATTTCGGACACTGGGGTTGCGGCACCATGGTCATGCGCCGGACGGGGGACACCTCCGGCCCCGCCCCAGCCCTCTCGGTGTGGCGCCACCCCGGGGGCGGGGGC
>JBQGFI010000105.1:0-19974 GCA_052040065.1 Marmoricola sp. | reverse complement strand
GACGTCGCGCGCCTCGATGCTGACCAGCCCGCCGCCGGCTCGGGACTCCAGGCCGTGGCGCACGGCGTTCTCGACCAGCGGCTGCACGCACAGGAACGGCACGGCCACCCCCAGCACCTCGGGCGCCACCGCGAGTCGCACCTGCAGCCGCTCGCCGAACCGTGCCTGCTCGAGCAGCAGGTAGCGCTCGATGGAGCGCAGCTCCTCGGCCAGGGTCGTGAACTCGCCGTGCTCGCGGAAGGAGTAGCGCGTGAAGTCGGCGAACTCCAGCAGCAGCTCGCGGGCACGGTCGGGGTCGGTGCGCACGAACGACGCGATGGCGCCGAGGGAGTTGTAGATGAAGTGCGGGCTGATCTGCGCGCGCAGGGCGCGCACCTCCGCCTGCACCAGCCGGTGGCGCTGCTGCTCGTACGCCGCCAGCGCGAGCTGGCCGGCGACCCAGTCGGCGACCTCGTCGGTGGCGCGGAGCAGGGTGGCGCTCGGCTCGTCGGTGAGGGCCACCAGGGCGCCGGTTACCCGGTCGTCGACCACGAGGGGGCTGGCGATCGCGTGCCGCACCAGGCAGCCCTCGCTCGCGCAGGGCAGCCGGTCGCGCCCGGCGACCTCGGTGCTGCCCGACGCCATCGCCTGTCGCGCCAGGTCGAGGGCCTGGTCGGCGTGGTGCTCGGAGAGCAGGCCGTCGTAGCCCAGCAGCCGCTCGGTGTCGGCCACCGCGAGCGCGGGGGTGCCGAGCAGGCTGCGCAGGTGCTTCAGGGAGCGCTCCACCGACTCCTCGGTGAGCCCGCTGCGCAGGGCGGGCGAGGCCAGCGAGGCGGTGTGCAGCGTCCGGAAGGTCGCCTGGTCGGCGTCGCTGCCGAGCTGGCGAGGTCGCCAGCGCGGGCGCACGGACTCCCAGACCACCGGGCGCTACCGGAAGTCGATGAGCTGGAAGCCGGGGTCCTCGGGGGGACGCCGCCCCGCGACGGGCGCGGTGTCCTCGCCGTCAGGGGCGTCGGCGGGGGCGGGGTCGTGGTCCGGCAGCGGCTCGGCCTGCGCGCGCGGCGGCCCCGGCGGCACGTCGGGTGGCAGCTCCTCGGGACGGACCACGGCCCGGTAGCACTCGCTGAGGTAGGGCAGCTTCATGCCGTCGGGGCCGCGGCCGTAGTCGTCGTAGAGCGCCCGGACCCGGGCGAGGGTCTCCTCGCGCGCGTCGTCGGCCAGGGTCGCGACGTGGGAGGTGGAGCGCGCCAGGTCGTCGAGGGTGGACGCCGTGTGGTGCCGCCAGACGCGGAAGGTCTGCCGCTCGACGAAGCCGAAGTACGGCGAGTGCATCAGCGCCGCGGCGGCGTCGCCCGACGTGCCGGAGCCCGGGCTGAGCAGCCGGTGCAGGCGGCGTACCCAGGGGATGGAGTCGTCGAAGGAGTTCCACACCAGCGCGAGCCTGCCCCCGGGCCGCAGCACGCGCCCCATCTCCGCCAGCGCCTCGTCGGTGCCGAACCAGTGGAAGGACTGGCCGCAGACCACCACGTCGGCCGACCGCGAGGGCAGCGGGACCTGCTCGGCGCGTGCGACGGCGTACGGCACCGGGACGCGCCGGGCGAGGCGGGTCAGCATCTGCGGCGACGGGTCGGTGGCGACGACGTCGTGACCGGCGGCGTGCAGCACCTCGGTGAGCTTGCCCGTGCCCGCGCCGAGCTCGACCACGGCGGCCGGGGAGCGGCCCACCAGCCAGTCGACGGCGTCGCGGGGGTAGGTCGGTCGGGCGCGGTCGTAGACGTCGGCGACCCGGCCGAAGGACTCTGCCCGCTCCTGGGCGCTGACCTCGCTCATGCTGGCCCGAAGATACCCTCCGCGGGTGCCCGGATCCCGCCCCCGTACCGACCCGCTGACGTGGCTCGCGGAGCTCGAGGGCGTGCCGTCGGCCATGGCCGGCTCCCGCGACGGCCTCGACGCGGTGCTCCGCGACCGTGGCCTGCGGCGCACGAGTCCGGAGCAGACCGCGGAGGCGCTGCTGCGGGGGGCTCACGCCAGCGCGGTGCTCGACGGGTCGACCTCCTCGCTCGACCAGGTGCGGGCCGGCGAGGGCGACGCCGTCGCCCAGGCGGCCCTGCGGGTGAGCGCCGAGCTGCTGGCCCAGGTGCCGGTGCTCGCGCGCAGCCCGATGCAGGCGCTGGCGCGGCTGCACGCGCTGACGGGGGCCCCCGACCCCGGGGCGCCGGTGTCGGCCGAGGCCGCGGCGCGGCTGCAGCAGCTCGGCCGGACCGTGCTCGCCACCACGCAGCCCGCCCTGGTCGTGGCGGCGCTGGTGCACGCGGAGGTCGCCGCAGCGGCGCCCTTCTCGGCCCACCACGGCCTCGTCGCCCGGGCGGCCGAGCGGCTGGTGCTGGTGCAGCGCGGCCTCGACCCCGCCTCGGTGCTGGTCCCGGAGGCCGGCCACCTCGCGCTGCGAGCGGCGTACGAGGCCCGGCTGCGCGGCTATGCCGAGGGCGGCCGTGACGGCCTGCACGCGTGGCTGCTCTACGCCGCGGAGGCCTACGCCGAGGCGGCCGCGGCCAGCCCGCTCAACCCGGACAGGTGAGCGGCACCGGGAGGGCACAGCGGAGTGCGTGCCTTCTCGATGCCGCTCGACACA
Organism: Marmoricola sp.; assembly: GCA_052040065.1. Classification (GTDB taxonomy): domain Bacteria; phylum Actinomycetota; class Actinomycetes; order Propionibacteriales; family Nocardioidaceae; genus Marmoricola. The sequence goes on along the minus strand of JBQGFI010000105.1, from coordinate 17,363 downwards.
CGGGCCCGGCTACCAAGCGTGCACATTCTCAGTTGTGGCCCCCGGAGTATCCGGAATGCCAGCGCCCTGTAGGAAGGGTGGATCGCCGCGTGGGTACCAGCGCCGTGTGGTCCTTGAAGTTGTGTCTCAGTTGTACGCCCGCGGGGGGCGCATCTCAAGGCTTGACATCGCCGCCGCCGCGTAGTCGGGCGTGGCGGAGCCCGCTCAGGCCACGTGCCGCCGGCGGCGCACGCGCAGCCACATCGCGGCGGCGAGGGCGGAGAGGCCGCCGACGGTGAGTACCGCGGCGGTCTGGCGGGGTGGGGGGAGCCGCACCCGGCTGCGCAGCCCGACCGGCACCTCGAAGACCAGGATCGGCCAGCCCCGCTCGGTGGCGAGCCGGCGCAGCTCGCGGTCGGGGTTGACGGCGTACGGGTGGCCGACCAGCGCGAGCATCGGGGCGTCGGTGACGGAGTCGGAGTAGGCGTAGCAGCGCTGCAGGTCGTAGCCGTGCTCCTCGGCCAGGCGGAGCATGGCGGTGGCCTTGTTGTCGCCGTAGGCGTAGAAGGTGATCTCGCCGGTGTAGCGGCCGTCGACGACCTCGAGGCTGGTGGCGACGACGTGGTCCGCGCCGAGCAGCTCGCCGATGGGCTCGACCACCTCGGTGCCGCTGGCGGAGACGATGACGACGTCGCGTCCGGACGCGTGGTGGTCCTCGATCAGGCCGACCGCCTCGTCGTAGACGAGCGGGTCGACGACGTGGTGCAGCGTGTCGGCGACGATCTCCTTGACCGTCTCGACCGGCCAGCCGGCGCACAGCTGCGACATGAACTGCCGCAGCTTCTCCATCTGGTCGTGGTCGGCGCCCCCGGTGAGGAAGACGAACTGTGCGTACGCCGAGCGCAGCACGGCGGTGCGCGAGATCAGGCCGCCGGCCTGGAACTCCCGGCTGAAGGCCAGCGTGCTCGACTTCGCGATGATCGTCTTGTCGAGGTCGAAGAAGGCCGCGGTGGGACCGGGGGCCGGGGGCATGTCCTCAGCCTAGGCCGCGCGGGCCGCCCGGCCCGGCAACCGGCTCGCGTCCACAGGCCCCCGTCCGGGCCCCGTCGTCCACAGGCGGGCGCGGGCGGCGTGCGTCGCGGCACCGTCGCGGCCACCCTCACCGCATGGACCGTGCCGCACCACTCGTCGTGACCGGTGACGGTCTGCTCGTCGCCGAGCTCCACCGCCTGGCGGCCGCCGCCGGGGTCGTCCCCGAGGTGGTGCGTGACTCCGCCTCCGCGCTGCGGGGCTGGTCCCGGGCCCCCGTCGTGCTCGTCGGCGCCGACTGCGCGACCGGCCTGGCCGACTGCCGGCCACCCCGGCGCGGGCGGGTGCACCTGGTCGGGCGGGACCCGCTGCCCGACGCGCTCTTCCGCGAGGCGGTCAGCCTGGGCGCCGAGTCGGTGGCCGAGCTCCCGGCGTCCGAGGGCTGGCTGGTCGAGCTGCTCACCGACGCGGGCGACGGGGGCGGCGCGCCGGGCGTCCTGGTCGGGGTGCTGGGCGGCTCGGGCGGTGCCGGCGCGAGCGTCTTCGCCGCCGCGCTCGCGCAGGTGCTCTCCGTGCGCGGGGACACCCTGCTGGTCGACGCCGACCCGCTGGGGCCGGGTGCCGACCGGGTGCTGGGGCTGGAGGCGAGCGCCGGCGTCCGGTGGGACTCGCTGGCCAGCACCACGGGACGGCTGAGCTCACGGGCCCTGCGCGAGGCGCTCCCGGGCAGCGGGCGGCTCTCTGTGCTCAGCTGGCCGAGCGACGACGTCGCGACGCTGCAGCCCTTCGCCGTGCGCGAGGTGCTCTCCGCGGGCGTCCGCGGCTACGAGGCGGTCGTCGTCGACCTGCCGCGCCACCCCGACGCCGTCGCCGAGGAGGTCCTGGCGCGCTGCGACCACGTGGTCCTCGTCGTCCACCTCACCGTGCCCGGCGTGACCGCCGCGAGCCGACTGGTGCGCCGCCTGGCCGCGGGTGGCCCCACGCCGCACCTCGTCGCCCGCAGCAGTCGCGGGGGCGTCGACGGGGCGGGCGCGAGCCGGGTGCTCGGACTCCCGCTGCTCGCCGAGATGGGCGACCAGCGCGGTCTCGAGGAGGCCATCGACCTCGGCGTCGGCCCCGCCCGCTCCCACCGCGGGCCGCTCGCCCGTGCCGCCCGCGCCGCCGGGGCCGTGCTGCTCCCGGCTGCCGGCCCGGCGGCGGCCTGAGCCGTGACCGACCTGTCCGGCCACTCCGGCGCCGTGGCGTCAGCGCGGCCGGCGACCGGGGTGGCCGAGCTGGTCGACCTCGTGCGCGACCGACTGGCCCGCGACGCCGCCACGCTCACGCCGCGCCTGGTCGCCGAGGCGCTGCGGGAGCGGGGCCGTCCCGTCGGCGACGCCACGGTGCTGGCCGTGCACGACGAGCTGCGTCGCGACGTCGTCGGCGCCGGGCCCCTCGAGCCGCTGCTGCGCCTGCCCGGGGTCACCGACGTGCTGGTCAACGGCCCCGACCAGGTGCACGTCGACCGTGGCGAGGGCCTGGAGCTGACCGGCGTGCGCTTCCCCGACGACCGCGCCGTACGCCGCCTGGCCCAGCGGCTGGCGGCCTCGGGCGGGCGACGCCTCGACGACGCCTCGCCGTACGTCGACCTCCGGCTGCCCGACGGCAGCCGCTTCCACGCGGTGCTGGCCCCGCTCGCGCGACCCGGCACCACCATCTCGCTCCGGGTGCCGCGGCAGCGGGTCTTCACGCTGGCGGAGCTGGTCGCCGCGGAGGTGGTGCCGCCGCGGGGGGCCGAGCTGCTCGCGCGCGTCGTCGCCGCCCGGCTCGCCTTCCTGGTCAGCGGCGGCACCGGCACGGGCAAGACGACGCTGCTCAACGCGCTGCTGTCGCTGGTCCCGCCCGAGGAGCGGCTAGTGCTGGTCGAGGACGCCTCGGAGCTGCGCCCCGACCACCCGCACGTGGTGGGTCTGGAGGCGCGTCCCTCCAACATCGAGGGCGCCGGCGCCGTCACGCTGCAGACCCTGGTGCGCCAGGCGCTGCGGATGCGACCCGACCGGCTCGTGGTGGGGGAGGTGCGCGGCGCGGAGGTGGTCGACAGGCTCGCCGCGATGAACACCGGCCACGAGGGTGGCTGCGGCACCATCCACGCCAACGGCGCCGCCGAGGTGCCGAGCCGCGTCGAGGGCCTCGGCCTCGCCGCGGGCATGGCCCGCGACGCCGTCCACAGCCAGCTGCGCGCCGCGCTCGACGTGGTCGTGCACGTCGGGCGCGACCGCGACGGCCGGCGCCGCGTGCGGGAGGTCGGCGTGGTCGGCTGGGAGCGCGTCGAGGGCCTGGTGGTCGAGGAGGCGGTCGGCTTCGCCCCCGACGGGACGGTGCGTCGCGGGGCGGCGTACGACCGGATGCGGACGCTGCTCGAGCGCGGTGGCCACGGGTGAGTCCCGCGGCGGCTGCGGCGCTGCTCCTCGCCGCGGTGGCGGGGCTGCTGGCGCTGCCAAGACCGGTCAGGCCTCCGCCGGCGCGCCGGGACCCGGCGGGTCCCGGTGGCACGACCACGGGGGTGGTCCTGCGGGGAGGGGCCGCGCTGGGCGTGCTGTCGGGGGTCCTGGTGGGGGCGACCGCGGGCGCCACGGTGCTCGGTGACGGCCGCCGCCTGGTCCTGGCCGTGATGGCCGCGGGAGTGGCGCTGGCGGGGGTGGGCGCCCTGCGCCGCCGCCGGCGTGCGGCCGCTGCCGAGGTGCGCCGCGCCGCGCTGCTCGCCGCCTGCGAGTCGCTCACGGCCGACCTGCGCGCGGGGCAGCCTCCGGTGACCGCGCTCGAGCGGGCCTGCCACGACTGGACCGAGCTGCGCGTCGTGCTGGTCGCGGCACGGGTCGACGCCGACGTGCCCGAGGCCATGCGCGCCCTCGCCAGCACCCCCGGCGCCGGCGACCTGGTGGCAGTGGCGGCGGCCTGGCAGGTCGCCCACGAGACCGGGTCCGGGCTGGCGGGTGCCCTCGAGCAGGTCGTGGGCGGCCTGCGCGAGCGGCGCCGTACGGCGCGGATGGTGGCGGGGGAGCTCGCGGCGGCGCGGGCGACGGCGAGGCTGCTGGCGGTGCTGCCGGTCGGGGTGCTCGCGCTCGGCAGCAGCCTGGGGGGAGACCCCGTGGGCTTCCTGCTCGCGACCACGCCCGGGCTGGTGTGCCTGGGGCTCGGCCTGGGGTTGATCGGGCTCGGGTGGCTGTGGCTCGACCGGCTCGCGGCGCGGGTGCTCGACTGATGTCGCCGGTCGAGGCGTGGCCGGCCGCCCTCCTGGCCGGAGTCGCCACGTGGGCCGCGCTGGCGCCACCGGCCCGGTGGCGTCGCCCCCGGTCCCGGCCCGCAGCCGGGAGGGTGGCGGCCGAGCGGCGCCGCGGGCTCGACCTGGCGGCCGCACTCGGGTGCGGGGTCGCGGTCTGGGCGTTCTTCGGCGGCGTCGCGGGGGTGGTGGCCGGCGCCGCCGGGGCGGCTCTCGCGCTGCGCGCCCTGCGGCGGGTGGAGCCGCCCGCGGTGGCACGCCGACGGGCGCGGCTCCTCCGCGACCTGCCCACCGCCGTCGACCTGCTGGCCGCGGGCCTCGACGCCGGGGCGGGCCCGCCGTCCGCCCTCCGTACCGTCGGCCGCGCGCTGCGGGGCCCGGTCGAGGAGGCGCTCGTGGGGCTGGCGCACCGCCTCGACCTCGGCGTCGATCCCGGGGTCGTGTGGCGCGAGCTGGCCACGCACGCCGAGCTCGGGCCGCTCGGCCGCGCCCTCGGCCGCGCGCACGAGTCCGGCGCCTCGGTGAGCGACGTCGTGCACGAGCTGGCGGTCGAGCTCCGGGAGCGCGCGCGGGCCGGCGTCGAGGAGCGCGCCCGAGCGCTGGAGGTGAAGGTCGCGGCTCCGCTGGGCCTGTGCCTGCTGCCGGCCTTCGTCGTGCTCGGGATCGTGCCCATGGTGGTCGGCCTCGTCGCCACGCTGGCGCCGACGTGAGCGGCGTCCGCTGACCGGCTCCCCTCCACAGGCCCCCGACGCGGGGGGGTTGTCCACGGGTTCGGGCGGGGGCCTCGTGGTCGGGCCGCGGCTCGGCGAGCGTCGTGCTCGTCAACCGATCCGGCTCGGCGCCGACCCCGGCGCCGCCGTCCCAGAGGAGAAGCACCATGCACCACTCGACCCTGCTCCGTCGTCGCCCCGACCTGCTGCGCGGCGCCGTCGCCCGGCGCGGCGACGAGGCCGGCGCGACCACGGCGGAGTACGCCACCGTCACCGGCGCCGCCGTCGGCTTCGGGGCGCTGCTGTGGAAGCTCATCACCAGCGAGCTCGGCATGAAGATCCTGGAGATGGTCTTCGACTGGGTCCTCAGCCTGCTGCCGGGGTGAGCGGGTGCCGGCGGAGCGACCCCCGCGCTCCGCCGGCGCCCTCTGCCTGCGTCCCCCCACCAGCTCGAGGAGAGCCCATGCGACAGCCCACCGGCGGCCACGCCCGCCACGGTGAGTCCGGAGCCGTCTCGGCCGAGGCCGCCATGACCCTGCCCACCCTCGTGGTCCTCACGGTCGCGCTGGCCTGGGTCGTCTCCTTCGGCGTCACGCAGGTCCGCGTCGTCGACGCCGCCCGCGAGACCGCCCGTGCGGCCGCGCGGTCCGACGCCACCGTCGACGCCGCCGCGCTCGGCCGGAGGGTCGCCCCTCGCGGCGCACGGGTCAGCGTGTCGACCGGTCCGGAGACCGTCGTGGCCCGGGTGACCGCGACGGTGCGCGGACCGGGCGGCGTCTTCGCGAGGCTCGGACCGGTCACGGTGAGCTCGGAGGCCGTCGCCGTGGCGGAGCCCACGTGGTGAGCGGGCGCCGGCGCGACGAGCACGGGGCCGCGAGCGTGCTGGTCGTCGTCCTGGTCGGGGTGCTGCTGCTCGCCGCCCTCGCGGCGGCCGGCGTCGTGGCGGTGGTGGCCGCGCACCGCACGGCACAGGCAGGTGCCGACCTGGCGGCCCTGGCCGGTGCCGCGGCGCTGCAGGACGGGGGCGACGCCTGCGGCGTCGCGGCCGAGATCGCCCGGCGCAACCGCACCGCCCTGCAGGAGTGTCGGGTCAACGAGTGGGAGGTCGTGGTCGTCGTCGCCGGCGAGGCACGGGTGTGGGGCGGCCGGGCCGCGCTCCGGGCGAAGGCGCGCGCGGGCCCGGTCAGCCTGCTGGAGCAGCCGTGAGGGCCGCGCCCTGCAGCAGCAGGTCGAGCAGCCGCACGGCGCCGGCCTTGTCGAGCGGGTTGTTCTGGTTGCCGCACTTGGGTGACTGCACGCACGACGGGCAGCCGTCGGCGCAGGAGCAGGTCGCGATCGTCTCGCGGGTGGCCCGCAGCCACGGGCCGGCCGCCCGGTAGCCACGCTCGGCGAAGCCGGCTCCGCCGGGGTGCCCGTCGTGCACGAAGACCGTGAGCATGCCGGTGTCGGGGTGCAGCGCGGTCGAGACGCCACCGAGGTCCCAGCGGTCGCAGGTCGCGAAGAGCGGCAGCAGCCCGATCGAGGCGTGCTCGGCCGCGTGCGCCGCACCGGGCAGGTCGCGCTCGGCCACGCCGCAGTCGAGCAGCAGCTCCGGCGGCAGCGTCCACCACACCGCGGTGGTGCGCAGCGAGCGTGGCGGGAGGTCGAGCGGCTCCTCGGCGAGCACCTCGCCCGACGGCACCCGGCGCTTGAGGAAGGAGACGACCTGGTGGGTCACCTCCACCTCTCCGAGGCTCAGCGTCGCCGCGCCCCAGGCCACCTGCTCCCGCTCGGCGAGGACCCGGATGTCGGTGGTCTCGCGGGCGGAGGTGGAGTAGCCGGGGTCGTCGCGCACCACGGAGGCGACGTGGGTCTCGAGGTCGAGGTCGTGCACCAGCCAGGTCTCACCCTGGTGGACGTAGACCGCGCCCGCGTGGGCGGCGCCGTGGGAGGCCCCGGCGTCGACGGTGCCGAGCACGCGCCCCGTGAGGTCCTCGACGAGCCTGACCGGCTCGCCCCCGGTGGAGCGGATGTCGGCCAGGTCGCAGGCCCGCCGGCGCTCGGTCCAGAACCAGCCGTGCGGTCGGCGTCGCAGCAGCCCGCCCGCGGTGAGGGCGTCGACGGCCTCGCGGGCCCCTGGGCCGAAGAGGGCGAGGTCGGCCACGCGCAGCGGGTGCTCGGCCGCGGCGGCGCACAGGTGGGGGCCGAGCACGTAGGGATTGGCGGGGTCGAACACGTTGGCCTCGACCGGGGCGCCGAGCAGGGTCTCCGGATGGCGCACCAGGTAGGTGTCGAGCGGGTCGTCGCGGGCGACCAGCACGGCCAGGGCGTCGCCGGCGTCGCGCCCGGCACGGCCGAGCTGTTGCCACAGCGCGGCCCGGGTGCCGGGGTAGCCCGCCAGCAGCACGGCGTCGAGACCGCTGACGTCGATGCCGAGCTCGAGGGCGTTGGTGGCCGCGAGCCCGGTGAGGCGCCCCGCGCGCAGCGCCGCCTCGAGCTCACGACGCTCCTCGGGCAGGTAGCCGCCGCGGTAGGCCGCGACGTGGTCGACCAGCAGGGGGTCGACCTCGCCCAGCCGGCGGCGGGCGCTCTGGGCCACGGTCTCGACGCCCTTGCGGGACCGGACGAAGGCCAGCGTGCGCACCCCGTCGACGACCAGGTCGGTGAGCAGGTCGGCCACCACCGCCGGGGCCGAGCGTCGGGTGGCCTCGGCGGCGGGGTCGGCCCCCGGCGTGGGCGCGGGCTCGTGCAGGGCCAGTGCCGTGCGACCGCGCGGCGAGCCGTCGTCGGTCACGGCGACGACCTCGAGGCCGGTGAGCCGCCCGGCGAGGTCGGCCGGCTCGGCGACGGTGGCCGAGGCGAGCACGAAGGTCGGACTGGCGCCGTGCAGCGCCGCCACCCGGCGCAGCCGGCGGAGCACGTGGGAGACGTGGGCGCCGAAGACGCCCCGGTAGTGGTGGCACTCGTCGACGACCACGTGGGTCCGCGACGCCCAGAAGGGCGCCCAGCGCTCGTGGCCCGGCAGCAGCGAGCGGTGGAGCATGTCGGGGTTGGTGAGCACGTACTCCGCGTGGTCGCGGGTCCAGGCGCGCTCGTCGGGGGTGGAGTCGCCGTCGTGGGTGGCGCACCTGACCGGCAGGTCGAGCCGTCGCAGCGCCGCGAGCTGGTCGTGGGCGAGCGCCTTGGTGGGTGCCAGGTAGAGCACGCTCGCGCCGCGCTGGCCCCGGGGGCCGCGGCGGGTCTCGACGGCGTGGAGCGCGGGCAGCTGGTAGGCCAGCGACTTGCCCGAGGCAGTGCCCGTGGCGACCACGACGTGGCTGCCGGCGTGGGCGAGGTCGGCGGCCACCCGCTGGTGGCTCCAGGGCTGCGCCACGCCGAGGCCGGTGACGGCGTCGCGCACGGTCGGCGCCAGCCAGGCCGGCCAGGGGGCGGGCCTGGCCTCACGGGCCGGGACCACGTGCAGGCTGGTCTCGCCGGACTGCGCGGACAGCAGCCGCTCGACCTGAGCCTCCACGTCGATCACCCGCACCCCGCCAGTCTGACAGCGCCGTCCGACACGTCGGCCCGCCTCGCCGCCCGGGCGTGGTTGAATGCACCCGCAAGCGCGAGCGCAAGGGTGAGGTGCGGGTACACCTCGCTCGGAGGTGAGAGACCTGTGGATCTGACGCTGCGGACCCGTGAGTCCGCTGACCGCACGATCGTCGCGGTCGGCGGTGAGATCGACGTCTACACCGCTCCCAAGCTGCGCGACAAGATCTCCGAGCTCGTCGGCGAGGGGCACCACCAGCTCCTCATCGACATGGAGGGCGTCGACTTCCTCGACTCCACCGGTCTCGGTGTCCTGGTGGGCGGCCTGAAGAAGGTCCGCGCCCACGACGGGTCGATGGAGCTGATCTGCTCCCAGGACCGGCTGCTGAAGATCTTCCGCATCACCGGCCTGGCCAAGGTCTTCACGATCCACGACAGCGAGGCCGACGCGCTCAGCGCGTGACCCCTCCGCACCTCCCACCCGGCGCCCCGCCGGGCGTTTCCGCGCGACACCACGCACGGGTGTGAGCCAGGTCACGGCATGGGGCTCCTCGACCCGTAGACTCCCGGGCGGTCACCACCGACAACCCCCTGAGGAGAGACATGAGCGGGCTCGTCCCCCTTGCCGCTGCTTCACCTGTCGAGCTCGCCGGCGGCAACCTCGTGCTGGTCATCGTCGTCCTCCTGATCGCGCTGGGTGCGCTCGGGATGGCCGTGATGTTCCGCAAGGAGGTCCTCGACGCCGCCGAGGGCACCGACAACATGAAGAACATCGCGCACGCCGTGCAGGAGGGCGCGGATGCCTACCTGCGGCGGCAGTTCCGCACGCTCGGCATCTTCGCGGCCATCGCGTTCGTCGCGCTGCTGGCGCTGCCCGCCGAGTCGGCCGGCGTCCGCATCGGCCGCTCGCTCTTCTTCGTGCTCGGCGCCGGCTTCTCCTCGGCCATCGGCTACCTCGGCATGGCCCTCGCGGTGCGCGCCAACCTGCGCGTCGCCGCCGCGGCCAACACCGAGGGTCGCGACCCGGCCATGAAGATCGGCTTCCGGACCGGCGCCTTCGTCGGCATGGCGACCGTGGGCCTCGGCCTGCTCGGCGCCAGCCTCGTCGTGCTGATCTTCCAGGACTCCGCCCCCACCGTGCTCGAGGGCTTCGGCTTCGGCGCCGCGCTGCTCGCGATGTTCATGCGGGTCGGTGGCGGCATCTTCACCAAGGCCGCCGACGTCGGCGCCGACCTCGTCGGCAAGGTCGAGAACAACATCCCCGAGGACGACCCGCGCAACGCCGCCACCATCGCCGACAACGTCGGTGACAACGTGGGTGACTGCGCCGGCATGGCGGCCGACCTCTTCGAGTCCTACGCCGTGACGCTCGTCGCCGCGCTGATCCTCGGCTCGGCCGTCTTCGGCAACGACGGCCTGGTCTTCCCGCTCGTCGTGCCCGCCATCGGTGCGCTCACCGCCGTGCTCGGCGTCTACATCACCAAGCCCCGCGCGGGTGAGAACGGCCTGACCACCATCAACCGCGCGTTCTACATCTCCGCGGCCGTGGGGGCCGTCGCCTCGGTGATCGCGGCGTTCGTCTACCTGCCCGGCAGCTTCGCCGAGTTCGAGAACCTCTCGCCGGCCATGGCCGCGGCCGAGGGCGACCCGCGGGTGATCGCGTCGCTGGCCGTGGTCATCGGAATCGTGATGGCCGCCGGCATCCTGGCGCTCACCGGCTACTACACCGGCACCGAGTTCCGCCCGGTCAAGGACGTCGCCGGCACCTCGGTGACCGGACCCGCGACCGTGATCCTCTCGGGTCTCTCGGTGGGCTTCGAGTCGGCCGTCTACACCACGCTGGTGATCGGCGCGGCCGTCTTCGGCGCCTACCTGCTGGGTGGCGCCACCCTGACCGTGTCGCTCTTCGCCGTCGCCCTCGCCGGCTGCGGCCTGCTGACCACGGTCGGCGTGATCGTCGCCATGGACACCTTCGGCCCGGTCTCCGACAACGCCCAGGGCATCGCGGAGATGTCCGGCGACGTCAGCGAGGAGGGGGCGCAGATCCTCACCGAGCTCGACGCGGTCGGCAACACCACGAAGGCGATCACCAAGGGCATCGCCATCGCGACGGCCGTGCTCGCCGCGACCGCGCTCTTCGGCTCCTACGCCACCTCGGTCATCGAGGCGGTGGCCGACTCCGGCGCCCCGGAGGACTTCAACTTCGAGCAGTTCTTCGTCTACGACCCGAGCGTGCTCGTGGGCGTGCTGCTCGGTGCCGCCGTGGTGTTCCTCTTCTCCGGCCTGGCGATCAACGCCGTCGGTCGTGCCGCGGGCGCCGTCGTCATGGAGGTGCGCCGCCAGTTCCGCGACATCCCCGGCATCATGGAGGGCACCGGTCGTCCGGAGTACGGCAAGGTCGTCGACATCGTGACCCGCGACTCGCTGCGCGAGCTGGTCACCCCCGGCGTGCTCGCGGTGCTGGCCCCGATCGCGGTCGGCTTCGGCCTCGGCGTCACCGCCCTGGCGGGCTTCCTGGCCGGTGCGATCGGCACCGGCGTGCTGATGGCGGTCTTCCTCGCCAACGCCGGCGGCGCCTGGGACAACGCCAAGAAGCTGGTCGAGGACGGTCACCACGGTGGCAAGGGCTCGCCGTCGCACGAGGCGACCGTCATCGGCGACACCGTCGGCGACCCCTTCAAGGACACCGCCGGCCCGGCCATCAACCCGCTCATCAAGGTGATGAACCTGGTCGCCCTGCTGATCGCCGGTGCCGTCGTCTCGATGAGCCTCGGCGACGACGCCAACACGCCGCTGCGCCTGGCGATCGCCCTCGTGGCGCTCGCCGGCATCGTGGTCGCGGTCGTCATCTCCAAGCGCCGGTCCTCGGTGATCAGCGACGAGGCGCCCGCGGCGGCTACCACCGCCGGCTGACGCGCCGTACGCCGCCTCGACGGGCGCCGGTCCCCACCCGGGGGTCGGCGCCCGTCGTGCGTCTGCCGGGACCGCCCGCCCGCCCATGTAACGCTCCGTTGTGCCGGACGTACACCCCCCGCAGGGGGCACCCGGCCGGTGTAACGGAGCGTTACATGGGGGCGGCCGACCCGGGCGATCGGGCGGTCGGGTCAGGCGAGCGGGGGGCAGCCGCCGAGGTCGGGGTCGGTGAGCAGGGCGGGGGCGAGCACGGTCCAGGCGTCGCCGTAGTACGTCGGGGCGGCGCGCTGCTGGTCGCGGGCCTCGGCCACGGCCGCCTCCGAGGCGTCGGCGTCGCCGGCGGCCGCGAGGCCGGCCGCCTGCGCCATGGTGACCAGCGGGCTGGCGTCGCCCGTCTGCGGAGCGCCCTGGAGGTCGTAGCGGGCGACCGGCTCGCCGCCGCGTGCCACCAGCCGGGTGACGGACGCCGCGAGCTGCCGGTCCTCCTCCACGCACGACTCCGCGAGGCGCAGCGGGGTGCGCGCCGCGTCGTAGGAGTACGCCGGGGGCGCGGACCCGTCGGGGCTGCCGGTGGCGCTGGCGACGCCGTCGGTGCCGACCTGGGCCCAGTCAGGCGGCAGCTGGTCGTCGGGCAGGGAGGCCAGCGCGGCCCGCGACCCCGCCTCGAGCTCCTGCCAGCGCGGGTCGTCGGAGGCCTCGCCCAGCATCGTGGTCGCGACGGGGGAGACGTAGCTGGGGTTGAAGGTGTACGGCGCCTGGGTCGCCCACTGCCCGGCGACGAGCAGCCGGCCCTCGGGCACCTCGACCGTCAGGTGGTCGAGCACGGCCTCGCCGAGGGCGAGGGCCTGGTCGCGGTAGTCGCCGCCCCACGCGTCGCCGGCCAGGAGCAGCGCGCGTGCCATGTCGACCTCGGCGTCGGAGGCCGACGACTCGTCGACCACGGCGCCGTCGGCCCAGTGCCAGCTGAAGAGCCCGTCGTCGCGGGCGAGGTTGTCCTGCGTCCACCCCCAGACCCGGTCGAAGGTCTCCTGGTCGTCGGCGGTGAGCGCGATCAGCATCGCGTAGGCCTGGCCCTCGCTGACGGTGTCGCCGCCCTGGTCGCGACGCACGACGCGTCCGTCGTCGTCGACGTAGGCGTCGAGGAACCCCGCCGCCGTGACCGACCCGTCGGCCGGGCTCGCGGGCTCGTCGTCGGCGCCGCAGCCGGCGAGCAGCAGGAGGCAGAGGAGGGCCACCGGGACCCGAGCCCGAGCACGACGCATGCGGCAACGCTAGCGTTCGTGGGTGAGCTGGACCCGACCCCTCCGCGACGCCCTGGTCGCCGCCGACTTCACCTACGACCGCGTCGTCGAGCTGCTCGGCGAGCAGGCGCACCGTGCGCTCGGGCGCAACGAGACCCTCCCCGGACTCCGCGCCACGACCGGCGGGACGCCGCTGGAGACGCTCACCCGGCTCTTCCTGCTGCAGGCGCCGGTCGGGGTGGCCGCCGCCGAGGCCGCCCTTCCCGGGCTGGTCGACCGCCTCGGGGTGGCGGGGGTCCTCGAGCAGTCGGTGGCCGAGGTGCGCGCCCGGCTCGACTGCCGCCCGTACGCCGCCGACGACCGCGACCTGTGGCTGCTCAGCGACCTCACGCCCGGGCTCGACGGCCAGCCGACGCGGGTCGGCAGCGACCACGTGCTCGGGATCTCCTCGGCGGCGACGTCGCTGGCGCAGCTGACCGCGCGAGAGCCGGTGCGCCGGGCGCTCGACCTCGGCACCGGGTGCGGCGTGCAGGCGCTGCACCTGGCGGCCCACGCCGAGCGCGTCGTGGCCACCGACGTCAACGAGCGGGCGCTGTGGCTGACGCGGCTCAACGCCGAGCTCAACGAGGTCGAGGGGGTCGAGCCGCGTCGCGGCAGCTTCTACGAGCCGGTGGCGGGGGAGCGCTTCGACCTGGTGACCACCAACCCGCCCTTCGTGATCTCCCCGGCCACGGGGGAGCGGCTGGTCTACCGCGACTCCGGGCTGCCCGGCGACCAGGTCGTCGAGCACGTCGTGCGCGGCCTGCCGGACGTGCTCGCCGACGGCGGCACCGGCCAGGTGCTCGCCAACTGGATGGTGCTGCGCGACCGGCCGTGGGACGAGCGGCTCGCGGGCTGGCTCGATCCCGCCCACGACGCGTGGGTGGTGCAGCGCGAGCTGGTCGACCTGCCGACCTACGTCGAGCTCTGGCTCAAGGACGCCGGCCACCACCCGGCCACGGGACTGACCTCGGTCGCGGAGTACCACCAGCGCTACGACACCTGGCTCTCGTGGCTGGAGGAGCAGGGGGCCGAGGCGGTGGGCTTCGGCTGGATCACGGTGCGGGCCGGCGGCGCGGGCGCCCACCGGCTCGAGGAGTGGCCCTACGACGTGGAGCAGCCGATCGCGCCCGACCTGACCGGCCTGCTCGACCGCACGGCCGCGCTGCGGCGGCTCGACGACGCGGCGCTGCTCGCCACCCGGCCCGTGACCCGGGTCGACGTCCGCCAGGAGACCTACGGCGCCGCGGGCGCCGAGGACCCCGAGGAGATCGTGCTGCGGCAGCAGCGGCTGCTCCGTCGCGCGCGCCGCGCCGACACCGTGGAGGCCGCGCTGGTGGGCGCGTGCGACGGCGACCTCGGCGTCGGCCAGGTGCTCGACGCCCTGGCCCAGCTGCTCGACCGCGACGCCGCCGAGCTGCGGGCGGCGTACCTGCCGGTGGTGCGCGAGCTGGTCACCGAGGGCTTCCTCACGCTGCCTCCTCGGGCGGGCTAGGGTCCTGCGCCGTGCGCACCCTGACCTACCTCGTCGCCACCACCCTCGACGGCTTCGTGGCGGCACCCGACGGCGGCGACCCCACGGGGCCGGACGGCTTCTGGCCGGTGACCGAGCCGTACGTCCGCCACCTGGCCGAGACCTGGCCGGAGACGCTCCCGGCCGCCGCGCGGGCGGCGCTGGGCGTCGAGGGCGAGCCGCGGCACTTCGACACCGTGCTGGAGGGACGCCGCTCCTACGAGGTCGGGCTCGCCGCCGGGGTCGAGGACGCCTACCCCCACCTGCGGCACGTCGTCTTCTCGAGGACCCTGACCGCGAGGCCGGGGTCCGCGGTCGAGATCGAGTCCGGGGACCCCGTCGAGCGCGTGCGCGCGCTCAAGCAGGAGCAGGGCGCGGGCCTCTGGCTCGTCGGGGGTGGCAGCCTGGCGGGCGCCCTGGCCGACGAGATCGACCGGCTGGTGCTCAAGGTCGCCCCCGTCACCACCGGCAGCGGGATCCCGCTGCTCGGCGACGCGGCGTTCGCCCCGCGGGCCTGGGAGCTCGTCGACCACGTGGTCCTCGAGGGCGGGACCGTCGTGCTCGACCACCGACGGCTCCGGGCCTGACCCACTAGACCACCGGTAGACCACTCGGCGTCCCCGGCGGCGCGACGGCCCCCGTAGGGGGCGGGTGCCGCGGAACGGGTACGACGGGTCCGGGTGCCCCTCCGCGGGGGCCGCGCGTCACCGCCGCGTTGACGCGAGGCGTTACGGTGACGCCGATCCACAACTCCCCCCAAGGACCAGGCAGACACCAAGCAGTGGCACACAAGCTCGTCATCGTCGAGTCCCCGGCCAAGGCCCGCACCATCGAGGGCTACCTCGGCCGGGGCTACGTCGTGGAGTCCTCCATCGGACACATCCGCGACCTGCCGCAGAGCGCGGCCGACATCCCCGCCAAGCTCAAGGGGGAGCCCTGGGCCCGCCTCGGCGTCGACGTCGACCACGGCTTCGAGCCCGTCTACGTGGTCAGCCGCGACAAGAAGTCGCACATGACCAAGCTCAAGGGGCTGCTCAAGGACGCCGACGAGCTCTTCCTCGCCACCGACGAGGACCGCGAGGGCGAGGCGATCGCCTGGCACCTGCTCGACGAGCTCAAGCCCAAGGTGCCGGTGCGCCGGATGGTCTTCCACGAGATCACGCCCCAGGCCATCAACGCCGCGGTGCAGAACCCGCGCGAGATCGACATGGACCTCGTCGAGGCGCAGGAGGCGCGGCGCATCCTCGACCGGCTCTACGGCTACGAGGTCTCGCCGGTGCTGTGGCGCAAGGTCATGTCGGGCCTCTCGGCGGGCCGGGTGCAGTCGGTGGCGACCCGCCTGGTCGTCGACCGCGAGCGCGAGCGCATCGCCTTCCGGGTGGCGTCCTACTGGGACCTCGAGGGCACCTTCGACGCCGGCGAGCGGCACGAGCAGCGGATGTTCCCCGCGCGGCTGCACTCCGTCGACGACGTGCGCGTCGCCCGCGGCAGCGACTTCGACGACCGTGGCCAGCTCAAGGGTGCCCAGAAGGGCGCCCAGCGCGTGCACCTGGACCGCAACGCCGCCGAGACGCTGGTCGGGGCGCTGCGCGAGACGTCCTTCGAGGTGCGCTCGGTGGAGGCCAAGCCCTACACCCGCAAGCCCTACGCGCCGTTCCGCACCACCACGCTGCAGCAAGAGGCCAGCCGCAAGCTCGGCTTCGGGGCCTCGCGCACCATGTCGGTGGCGCAGCGCCTGTACGAGAACGGCCACATCACCTACATGCGCACCGACTCCACCACGCTCTCGGAGACGGCGGTCAACGCGGCGCGCAACCAGGCCCGCGAGCTGTACGGCGCGGAGTACCTGCCCGACACCCCGCGCACCTACACCTCGAAGGTCAAGAACGCCCAGGAGGCGCACGAGGCGGTGCGCCCCGCCGGCGACGCCTTCCGCACCCCGGCCCAGACGGGTCTCAAGGGCGACGAGTTCCGGCTCTACGAGCTGATCTGGATGCGCACCATCGCCTCGCAGATGCGCGACGCGCAGGGCCAGTCGGTCAGCGTGCGCCTCGGCGGCGCGGCGTCCGACGGCCGCGACGTCGTCTTCGCGGCGTCCGGTCGCACCATCACCTTCCACGGCTTCCTCAAGGCCTACGTCGAGGGCAGCGACGACGGCGGTCGCGCCGACGACGCCGAGACCCGGCTGCCCAACCTCGAGCAGGGCGAGGCCGTCAGCGCCGCCCAGCTGAGCGCGGAGGGCCACCAGACCAAGCCGCCGTCGCGCTACACCGAGGCGACGCTGGTCGCCGAGCTGGAGAAGCGCGAGATCGGCCGGCCGTCGACGTACGCCTCGATCATCGGGACCATCCTCAACCGCGGCTACGTCTACAAGAAGGGCACCGCGCTGGTGCCGTCGTGGCTGGCCTTCTCGGTCGTCCGGCTGCTCGAGGACCACTTCAGCCGGCTGGTGAGCTACGAGTTCACCGCGGCGCTGGAGGACGTGCTCGACGAGATCGCCGGCGGCCGCAAGGACCGCAACACCGAGCTCGCGCAGTTCTACTTCGGCGCCGGCGAGGTCGAGGGGCTGCAGAAGCTGGTCAACGAGCTCGGCGACATCGACGCCAAGGAGCTCGCGACCTTCCCGGTGGGCGACGCCGAGAGCGGCATCCACCTGCGCGTGGGTCGCTACGGCCCGTACGTCGAGGGCCCCGACGACGACGGCACCGCCTTCGCCAAGCGCGCCAACGTGCCCGACGACCTGCCCCCCGACGAGCTGACGGTGGCCAAGGCCAAGGAGCTGCTCGCCAACCCGGCGGGCGAGGAGATCCAGCTGGGGGAGCACCCCGAGACGGGGCTGCAGGTGGTGGCCAAGAACGGCCGCTACGGCCCGTACGTCACCGAGCAGCTGCCCGAGGACGCGCCGAAGAAGGCCAAGCCGCGCACCTCCTCGCTCTTCAAGGACATGTCGCTCGACACGATCTCGCTCGAGACGGCCGTGCAGCTGCTCTCGCTGCCGCGGGTGGTCGGCACGGCCCCCGACGGCGAGGAGATCACCGCGCAGAACGGCCGCTACGGCCCCTACCTGAAGAAGGGCACCGACTCCCGCTCGCTGGAGCGCGAGCAGCAGCTCTTCGACCTGACCCTCGACGAGGCGCTGGCCATCTACGCCCAGCCCAAGCAGCGGGGCCGGG
>JBQGFI010000104.1:0-8714 GCA_052040065.1 Marmoricola sp. | reverse complement strand
GAAGTCGACGGCCAAGAAGTCCCCGGCCACGAAGTCGACGGCCGAGAAGTAGGCTCCGGTCATGAGGCTCTCGGGGGGACCTGGACGCAGTTCGCTCGCCCTGGCTGCCGTGTGCGTCACCCTGACCCTGGCCGGGTGCGGCAGCGCCGACGGTGAGGGCTCCGCCGCGCCGTCGTCGTCACCCACCGCCCAGGAGTCCGGTGCCGCCGGGGACGCCAGCGCCGACGGCCGGTGCGGGGACGGTGCCTTCGACACCCAGGTCGTGGAGGCGGCCGAGGGCGTGGAGGTGACGGTGCCCGCCGACTGGCAGGTCCGGTCGGCCGAGCAGCGCACCCAGTTCGCGTTCGGGCTGCCGGGCGGCGACGAGGCGGCGGGCTACCTCGTGGTGCAGCCGTCGGAGCAGAGCCTCGAGGAGGCCCTCGACGAGGTCCTCGCCGCGACGCGCGAGGCGACGCAGACCGAGGCCGAGACCGATCTCGACGTGCCCGGGATGGAGGCGGCCCGGCTGACGACCTCGCGCTACGACGCCGAGCTCGACGACGCCTTCACCGTCGACGTGGTCGCCGTCGGCGACGGGCTCCGGGTGGTGGCCAACCTGTCGGCCGAGGAGGACGCCGACCTGCAGGCGGTCGTCGAGTCGTGCCTGAGCTCGCTGTCCCGCACGGCGGGCTGAGGCCGGCTAGGAGGAGCCGTCGGGGGCCGACGTCGGGACCGCCTCGTCGATCGAGCCGCTCCGGACGGTCTCCTCGCCGCAGGACCCGCGGAGCTGGAGGACGTGCCGGGTGGGGTCCGACGGGTCCGCGCACGCGGCCAGCGGCCGGCCGGGTCGCCACGCATCGGTGCTGATGTCGCCCTCGGCGGCGTACCACTGGCCGTCGACCTGGTAGGCGTAGTCGAACCTCCACGACCGGCTCGGCGCCTGGCCGACGTCACGGGGCTCGCCGACCACGGTGACCTCGACCCGGCTGGTCAGGGAGGTCTGGTCCTCGCCCCGCCCGAGCGTCCACAGCACGACGGCCACGAAGCCCCCGACGGCGACGACGGCGACCAGCACGACGCACCCGACGGCCTTCACCGCGCCTCCTGCGACCGCCGGACGGTGACTCCCGCGCTGACCCGGTCGGCCAGCTCCCTGCCCTGGGTGCTGTCGGGCACGACCAGCCTGATGACGTGCATCACCTGGCCGTCGGTGCTGACGACGACGCGGTGACGGACCTGCTGGCCACCGACCTCGCCCCGGACGTCGGCGGCGGCGGCCGCCGCCGCTCCGTCGACGACGACGCTGACGTCGCTGACGCGAGGTGCCTCCTCGCCCGGCGCGGGGGCGGGCTGCAGCTGCCGCACCTCCCAGGCCAGGTGGTCACGCGTGCCCTGGGCGTTGCCGAGCCGCGTCTCGCGCACGGCGACGGCGAGGGTGAAGAGCTCGCTGCCGTCGCCCACCCACTGCCACATCTGCCCGTGGGTGCCGCGCACGTGCCGAGGCGGCTCCTCGGGAGCGAGCAGGACGATCGGTCCCAGGTCGGTGGTCTCCAGCGTCATGACCTCACCGTGCCCCGTTCACGGGCAGCTGCCCGGGATCGATCTGGTAGATCTCCTCGCGACCCGGCTCGCGGTACCAGATCTGCGTCGCGGTCTCGCCGGAGGCGCCGTAGGAGACCTCGGCCTCGGCCACCCTGATGTCGAACTCGTGCTCGCCCGAGGCGTACTCCTCGACCATCGTCTGACGGACGACGAGCTCGCCGTTGGCCAGCGCGAGGTCCTTGGCACGGTCGAGGTCGCCGGCCCCGATGGCCGCCTCGATGTCCTCGCGGGCGGGGTTGTCGCGGTCGATCGTGAGCTGCACGTCGACGCCGGCCCCGGTGCTGGTGCCCGGGGGCATCGCGATCCCGAGGTTCTCGTTGGCCGCCGTCGCGCTCATCTGCCCGCCCAGGATCAGGGTCTCGAACTCGCCGTCGCGGGAGATCTGCACCTCGCCGGAGAGGGCGGCCGCGGCGTTGTAGCCGGAGTCCTGGGAGCCCAGCTCCGCCTCGGCGGACGCCTCGAGCACCAGGCCGTAGTGCTCCTGCGCCCAGTCGTAGTAGGCCTCGGCCCGGCCCTCGATCGCTCCGCGCGCCCACGGGGCGTCGAACTCGACCTCGCCGGCGGCGTACACCCCGGTGCGGAAGCTGTCGATGTCCTGCTGCATGACGTGGTCGGCGACGTTGCGCGCGATGGCGGCCGGCACCTGGCCGCTGATCACGTCGCCGACGCCGATGTCGAAGGCGGCGTCGTCGAGCCCGTCGAGGAAGGCCTGCGCCTCCTCCACGGAGTCGAAGCGCAGCTCGAGGTCGGTGGTGCCCCCGGCGCCGACGTCGGCCTCGGCGCCGCCGACGCTGATCTCGCGACCCAGCCCGGCCTCGAGGTGGAGGGCCATGACGACCGAGCCGTCGGCCATGACCCGGTACTCGGCCTCGGCCCTGCCCTCGATCTCCCAGGTCGCGAGCTCGAGCTCGGCCTCGAGGTAGGCGGAGATGGTGTGGATGGCGACGTCGTCGCCCAGCAGCTCCGCGAGCTGCTCCGGCGTCATCTCGTCCATCCGGGTGGGCAGCTGGTTGACCGCGTCGCTCAGGCTGCCCGCACCCCCGTCGATCTCACCGTCGGTGGCCGCGTCGAGCGAGGCGGCGAGGTCGAGGTCGGCCTCCTGCGCGTCCTCGAGCGCGGCGCTGATGTCGGCGGCGATCTGGTCGACCACCGTCGCCGCGGCGTTGCGCTCGAGCGCGTCGAGGTAGGTGGCCGGGTCGCTCACCACGCCGGTGGTGTGGTCGACCTCGAAGCCCTGCGTGCGCGCGGCGGCCAGGGCCTCGTCGAGCTTGCTCTTGGCGGTGGTGATGCGGGTCTGCGCGTCGTCGAGGTTGACGGTGACGTCGGAGACCTCGGCGGCCATGTCGAGCAGCCGGGAGCGCAGCTCCTCGTGGGTGGTGTGCGCCTGGCCCGCGGAGCCGGCGACCCACGTGGCCGGCGGCTCGGCGCCGTCGATCTCGTCCTGCAGGTCGAGCAGGGTCCTGCGCTTGCGCACGAGGGCGTCGGCGACCTCACCGAGCTTGGTGGGCTGCCACTCCAGCAGCTGGGCGACGGAGACCACGGCGACCTCAGTACTCGCCCGTGCGGATCATCAGCAGCCGCAGGTCCTGGTCGGCGCGGTAGTCGCTGGCGTCGTAGGCGTCGGCGCTCTCGGTCATCCGGGTGCCCTGCGCCTCGCCGTCGGTCGACCAGCCCTCGAAGCGGCGCTTCCACGCGTCGACCAGGCGTCCGGCCGCGGCGGCACTCTGGCTGCCGGGCATCGCGCCGGAGACCTCGCCCACCCGACCGCTGGGGTCGGCGGCGAGGACCTCGCTCGCGGCTGCGTTGATCTGCTCGGCCGCGGACCTGATGTCCGCCGCCACGGCCTCGAATCCCGACATGGTCGTGCCAACCCCCCCGATGAGCCCCCCGATGAGTCGGAGACGAGGCTAGGCGAAGTCGTTGCCGCTGTCATCGAGTCGGCCAGATCCGTCCGACCGGCCCGCTACGGTCGGGCCTGTGCCGCTTCCCGGGATCATCTTCGGTTCACTGTGCGTCCTGCTCGTGCTGGTCGCCGTGCTCGTCGTCGTGCGCTCGGTGCGACGGCAGCGCGCGGGTGCCTCGCGCATCGAGGAGCGGGGCTGGCGGCGCCTCCCCGACGGGTCCGACGTCATGGCCGGGTGGGACGGCTGGCCCTTCCTGGTCGCGTCGGAGCCGGGCAAGGTCAACGACATCGTCGTCGGCGAGGTCGACGGCGTGGAGTTCATGAGCCTGCGGTGGAGCCAGACCGAGTCGGGTCGCGGTGAGCCCGGAGGTGACCTGGAGCGCTACAACATGGTCGCGCTGCGCTGCCCGACCTCGCTGCCACACCTCTCGGTCGTCCGGGGCGACCACCGGGTGGGCCGCGGGGCGGCCGCCGGGCTCGCCGACGTCGAGGTCGGCGACCGTCGCTTCGACGGTCGCGGGCCGCGGCTGGGCGACGCCGACCACGCTCGCGGTCTGGGCACTGCGGAGGTGCGTGAGGTCATCGACCGCATCGACGTGGGCGCCTGGGTCGTCCAGCCGGGGTGGCTGGTGCGCGTGACGACGTGGCGCTTCTGGGCCGGCGACGACGGCATGCTGGAGGAGCTCGAGCACGCCGCCGCGCCGTGGCGCGCCGTCCCCACCGAGGTCTGGCAGCGCTACGGCGCCGTGCCCCGGCTGCCCGAGCAGCCCGGCCGCGGCCACGGACGGGGGTGGGACCGGTGAGCCGCCCCGGCGGGTCCGGGCCACGCGTCGCGCTGGCGACGGCGGGCGAGGTGCCCGACCTCGACGACGAGGGGCGGCTGCTGCTCGAGGCGCTGCGGGAGCGCGGCGTCGACGCGCAGCCGGCGGTGTGGGACGACGCCGCGCAGGACTGGGCGGCCTACGACCTGGTGGTGGTCCGCTCGACCTGGGACTACGCCGAGCGGGTGGGGGAGTTCCTCGACTGGGCGGCGCACGTCGCCGACGTCACCCGGCTGCAGAACTCCCTGGCCCACCTGCGCTGGACCACCGACAAGCACTACCTCGACGAGCTCGCGGCCGCCGGCGTCCCCGTGGTGCCCTCGGTCTTCCTGGAGCCCGGCGACCCGGCGGACCACCCCCACCTGACGGTCGAGCACGTCGTCAAGCCGGCCGTCTCCGCGGGGTCGCGCTCGACGATCCGGGTGGGGGAGGGCGACCCCGACCGGTCGCTCGCCCACGTCCGCTCGCTGCAGGCCGAGGGTCGCAGCGTGCTGGTGCAGCCCTACCTGCCGGAGGTCGACACGGCCGGCGAGACCGCCGTGGTGCTGCTCGGCGACGCGGTGTCGCACGCGATCCGCAAGGGCCCGTTGCTGCAGCTCGGGGCCGGCCCGGTCGACGGTCTCTTCGCCGAGGAGGACATCTCCGCCCGCGAGCCCTCCGCCGAGGAGCTGCAGGTGGCCGCGCGGGCGATGGGGGTGGTCGCCGGCCTCGGGCCCACGACGTACGCCCGGGTCGACCTGCTGCCCACGCCCGACGGCCCGCTGGTGCTCGAGGTCGAGCTCGCCGAGCCCTCGCTCTTCCTCGACACCGCCCCCGGCTCCCCCGCGCGGCTCGCCGAGGTCGTGGTGGCGCGGCTGGCCTGAGGTCGCCGCGGCGACCACCCGCAGACGGCTGTCGTCCGGGCCGCCTAGGGTGACGTCGTGCCGTTCCCCGGGGTGTACGCCGAGCGTGGGCTCTTCGTCTGCCTGGAGGGCGGCGAGGGCGCCGGCAAGTCGACCCAGGCGCGGCTGCTCGCCCGCCGGCTCGAGGCCGAGGGGCGCGAGGTGCTGCTCACCCGCGAGCCCGGCGACACCCTGGTCGGGGCGCGGGTCCGCGAGCTGCTGCTCGACCCCGCGACCGGGGCGATGGCCGACCGCACCGAGGCGCTGCTCTACGCCGCCGACAAGGCCGAGCACGTCGAGCGGGTGGTGCTGCCGGCGCTGGAGCGGGGCGCCGTGGTGGTGACCGACCGCTACGTCGACTCGACGCTGGCCTACCAGGGCGCGGGCCGCACCCTCGACCGCGACGAGCTCGCGTGGGTGGCGCGGTGGGCCACGGGTGACCTGCGGCCCCACCTCACCGTCCTGCTCGACCTCGACCCCGAGCACGGCATGGGCCGCTTCGAGGGCCGTGACCGCATCGAGAGCGAGGGCACCGACTTCCACGTGCGGGTGCGCGAGGAGTTCCTGCGGCTCGCCGCGGCCGACCCGGAGCGCTACCTCGTGGTCGACGCCGCCGCCTCGCCCGACGCCGTGGCCGCGCAGGTCTGGTCGCGGCTCGTGGGGCTGCTGCCGGAGCGTGCCCGGTGACCGCCGTGTGGGACGGTCTCGTGGGTCAGGCCCCCGTCGTCGAGCGGCTGCAGCGCGCGGTGTCGGGCGACATGACCCACGCCTGGCTCTTCACCGGGCCGCCGGGATCGGGTCGCTCCAACGCCGCGCTCGCCTTCGCCGCGGCGCTGCAGTGCCCCGACGGCGGCTGCGGCGCCTGCGACTCCTGCCACCAGGTCGAGGTGGGCTCGCACCCCGACGTGCGCGTCACCCGCACCGAGAAGCTCTCCATCGGCGTCGACGAGGTGCGCGAGCTGGTGCGCACCTCCGCCCTGGCGCCGGCCGGGCGACGCTGGCAGGTGATGGTCGTCGAGGACGCCGACCGGCTGACCGACCAGGCGGCCAACGCGCTGCTCAAGGCGATCGAGGAGCCCACCGACCGCACGGTGTGGCTGCTGTGCGCCCCCACGGCCGAGGACGTGCTGCCCACGATCCGCTCGCGCACCCGGCCCGTGGTGCTGGCGACGCCGTCGGCCGACGCGGTCGCGGCGTTCCTCACCAGTCGCGACGGCATCGCGCCGGAGGCCGCGTCGTACGCCGCCCGCGCGAGCCAGGGTCACATCGGCCGGGCACGAGCGCTGGCGCGTGACGAGGACACCCGTCGCCGACGGGTCGAGGTGGTCGGCATCCCGGCGCGCCTGACCAGCCTGGGAGCGTGCATGACGGCCGCGGCCGACCTGCACGCGCTCGCCCAGGAGGAGGCCACGGCGCTGACCTCCGCGCACGACGCCCGCGAGAAGACCGAGCTTGACCGCGCCTACGGCGTCGTGGAGCGCGGGCGGCGGCCGCGGGAGTACGCCCCCGCCCTGCGCGAGATGGAGAAGTCGCAGAAGACCCGGGCCAAGCGCCGCGTGCTCGACGTGGTCGACCGTGGACTGATGGACCTCGTCTCGGTCTACCGCGACGTGCTCATGGTGCAGCTCGGCACCGCCGCCGAGCTGGTCAACGCCGAGCTGCGCAGCGAGGTCGACCGGCTCGCCGGCGCGACCACCGCGGAGCAGACGCTGCGGCGCATCGAGGCGGTCTTCGAGGCCCGCGAGCAGATGCTGGAGTTCAACGTCCCGCCCCTGCTGGCGCTGGAGTCGCTGATGGTCGCCCTCTGTCGTTGGTGAGCCCGTCTCGATGGTGAGCCTGTGGAGGGCCCGAGCCGGTCTTCCGGCGGCTCTCTAGGGTGTGGGCATGGCGACGCCCGGACCCTCCTCCCCGCTGCCGCCGCAGCGCCGCAACAGCCGCGTCGTGGTCGCGGTCGTGCTCACCGTCGTAGTGGGGCTGGTCCTCGTCGCGGGCGGCGGTCTCGCCGCGTGGCAGCTGGTCGGCGACGACGAGGGCGCCTCCTCCGGCCCGTCGGCGCGCGAGCTGCCCCCGCCGCCGGAGCCCACCGGCGAGCTGCCGCAGACCCCGGCCGAGCTGTCGCGCTACTACGACCAGGAGCTGGACTGGCGCGACTGCGGGCGCAACGAGTGTGCCGAGCTCACCGTGCCGCTCGACTACGCCGAACCCGACGGCGAGACCCTCTCGGTCGCGGTGCTCCGCGTCCCCGCGCGCGACCGCGCCAACCGGGTCGGCCAGCTGGTCGTCAACCCGGGCGGTCCGGGCGGCTCGGGAGTGCAGCTCGCGCAGGCCGGGTCGCTGGCGGTCGGCACCGCGGTCGCGCGGCGCTACGACATCGTCGGCTTCGACCCGCGCGGCGTGGCCGCCAGCACGCCGCTGGAGTGCGGCACCACCGAGGAGACCGACGCGTTCCTCGCGACCGATCCCGACCCCGACTCCCCGGCAGAGGTCCGCGAGCTCGACGAGATCACCCGGGCCTACGGCGAGTCCTGCGTCGAGCAGAGCGGCGACCTCGCCGCCCACGTCTCCACCGTCGAGGTGGCCAAGGACATGGACGTCCTCAGGGCCGCGCTCGGTGAGCCCGAGCTCGACTACCTCGGCTACTCCTACGGCACCACGCTGGGCGCGACGTACGCCGACCTCTTCCCCGACCACGTCGGCCGCATGGTGCTCGACGGCGCGGTGGCGCAGAACATCTCCGACGAGCAGCGCACCCTCGACCAGGCCCGGGGTTTCCAGACGGCCCTCGACGCCTACATCGAGGACTGCCTCGGGCAGGACGACTGCGTGCTCGGCGACAGCCTCGCCGAGGCGCAGGGCACCATCGCCGACCTGCTCGAGCGGCTCGACGCCGAGCCCATGCCCACCGGCTCCGACCGCGAGCTCACCGAGGGGCTCGGGGTCTACGGCATCTTCATGCCGCTCTACGTCAAGGAGTACTGGCCGCTGCTCACCGACGCCCTGACCAAGGCGCTCGACGGCGACGGCAGTGCCCTGCTCGACCTCTCCGAGCAGTACGCCCAGCGCGGCGACGAGGGCTACCGCACCAACCAGACCGAGGCGCTCTACGCCGTCAACTGCCTCGACGCGACCTCCTCGCTGCCGCTGGAGCAGGTGCCGTCGCGCTTCGCCGAGTTCGAGGAGGCATCCCCGGTCTTCGGTCGGCTCTTCGCCTACGGCCTGGCCGGCTGCGGCTCCTGGCCGCTCTTCGAGCCACGCGAGAAGGACGACGTCCGCGCCGAGGGTGCCGCGCCGATCGTGGTCGTCGGCACCACCCGCGACCCGGCGACGCCGTACGTGTGGGCCCAGCAGCTGGCCGAGGAGCTGGAGTCGGGCGTGCTGGTCTCGCGCGACGGCGACGGCCACACCGGCTTCAACCAGGGCAACGAGTGCGTCGACGAGGCGGTGGTCGGCTACCTGGTCGACGGCACCGTGCCGCGCGACGGGCTGGAGTGCTGAGCCGCCTCAGCGACGGCTCCGCCACCCGCGGCG
>JBQGFI010000103.1:0-5744 GCA_052040065.1 Marmoricola sp. | reverse complement strand
GTCGGAGAGCAGGATGAACTCCTGGCGCCGCTCGTCGGTGATGTGGCCGACGGCGGTGAGGAAGTCGATGCCCTGCCGCCACTCCTCCTCGGTGAGCCGGACGTCGCGCAGGAAGGCGTGCAGGTGGGTCACCACGCCCTTCACGAGCTGCTCGAGGCGGGGGCTCTCGGTGCCGTCGAAGGAGTCGAGGACCGCCCGCACCAGGCTCTCCTCGCGCTCGCGCTGCTCGGCACTGATCTCCGGACCGGTCTCTGGGCTCATCGGGGGTCTGCTCCTTCCCAGGCGCGGCGCAGGAGGTCCTCGAGGACCTCGACGCCGACGTCGGCGGGGTTGCTGGGGGGTACGACGGGCAGGATCGCCCGTGCCGCGTCGGGGATCTGCGACTCCTCCAGGCCGACGTCGCGCAGGGCGCGTGGCGCGTCGAGCCGGGCGCGGAGCTCCTGCAGCCCCGCCAGGCCGTCGTCGGCCCCGAAGGCGCGGGCGATGCGGGCGTCGGCGGCCGGCGACGCAGGACCGTTGAGGGCGAGGACGTGGGGCAGCACGATGGCGTGCGTCGGAGCGTGCGGCAGGTCGTAGCGACCGCCCAGGACGTGGCAGATCTTGTGGTGCAGCCCCGAGCCGGCGGAGGCGAAGGCGACCGCCGACAGGTACGCGCCGTACAGCGTCTCCTCGCGACCCTCCAGGTCGGTGGGGTCCGCGACGACGCGCGGCAGCCCGGAGTGCAGCGCGCGGATGCCCTCCGCGGCCAGGGCCTGGTCGATCGGGTCGGTGCGCGGGGCCCACATCGAGTCGACGCAGTGCGCCATCGCGTTGAGTCCCGAGGCCACGCTCAGCCCGGGCGGGAGCGACACCGTCAGCGACGCGTCGTACACCACCGTGCGGGGCAGCACCCGGGGGTCGACCCCGGTGGTCTTGGTCGACCCCTCCGTCAGGCCCCACACGTTGGTGGCCTCCGAGCCGGCGTACGTCGTGGGGACCGCGAGGAGGGGAAGGCCGGTGGTCAGCGCGACCGCCTTGGCGAGACCGGTGGTGGAGCCGCCGCCGACGCTGACCAGCACGTCGACGTCGTGGGCCGCGGCCGCGGCACGGGCGCGCTCGGCGACGGGGACGGGCACGTGCATCACGACCTCGTCGTGGACGTGGGCGACCGGCAGGCCGGCGGTGATGCGCGTGGCCAGCTCGGCCTCGGCGTCGCCGGCGATGACCATGGCCCGGCTCCAGCCGCCCTCCTCGACCTCCGCCGCCAGCGCCGCGGCCGCCTGACCGGACCCGAAGCGGACCCGCTGCCCGAGGGTGTCGTGCTGGAAGGCCAGGCTCACGCGCCGCTCCCGTGGCCCGCCGTCCGCCCGAGCACCCGGCTCAGCGCGGCGCTGAGCTCGCCCGCGGGGTCGGCCGGGAGGCGGTGCGAGCGCCACGCGATGTGCTTGTCGGGCCGGATCAGCAGCGCACCGCCCTCCTCGACCTCCCGCAGCTTGGCCCAGTCGTAGTACAGGTCCGTGACCTCACGGCCGGGGCCGATGACGACCGCCTCCACCGGGACGCCCAGCTCGGCGGAGACCTGGGCCGCGGCCGCCTCCCACGCCTCGCCGGCGATGCCGGAGACGAGGGTGAAGCGGTCGTAGGGGGCGAGGTCCATCATCGCGAGCTTGACCTTGTGGTCCCCCACCCATGCGTGGGGGAGGTGCGAACCGGGCACCGTCGAGGCCTCGTAGTAGAGGTCCGGGTCGCGGCTGGGCTCGGGCCGGGTGCTGCCGTCGGAGACGATCGCGCTCGACTCGTAGAACTGGCCGAGCTCGACGCCGTGGGCGTTGAACTCGTAGTTCTTCAGGTCCATGGCCTCGACCAGCGCGGCACGCTTCGCCGCCCCCTCGGGGGTGTTGGCCTTGCGCTCCTCGATGGCCGCGACCATCTCCTCCTCGGTCTCCGCCTCGGTCACGCCGAGCGCCACGAAGAGGTCGACGAACTCGCGGCTGGAGCGGTTGGCGCGCTTGACGATGCGCTCGGCCACCGGCGCCCTCTCCGTGGAGTAGGTCTCCAGCAGGGACGGGTCGGCCTGGCCGCGCAGGACGGCCGCGAGCTTCCAGGCCAGGTTGTAGGAGTCCTGGATCGAGGTGTTGGAGCCCAGGCCGTTGCTCGGCGGGTGGCGGTGGACGGCGTCGCCGGCGCAGAAGACGCGGCCGGACTGCAGGTGGGTCGCGTACATCTCGTTGTTGCCCCACAGGGAGGTGCCCGTGATCTCGACGTCGAGGTCGGGCATGCCCAGCAGGTTGCGCACGATCTGCGTCGCCGCGGCCTCGTCGACCACCGGGGGCGGCTCGGCTATGTCGTAGCCCCACACGATCAGCCACTCGTTCCAGGGCCGGATCATGCGGACGAGGCCGGCGCCGATGCCGCCGACGTTGGAGCCCGGCTGGATCACCCAGTAGAGGACCGAGGGACGGTGGTCGCAGTAGGCGCTGATGTCGGCCTTGAAGGTGATGTTCATGGAGCCGGCGATGTCCATGGCGCCCTCGAAGGGCAGGCCGACGTCGGCAGCGACCTTGGAGCGGGCACCGTCGGCGCCGATCAGGTACTTCGCCCGGATCGTGTACGGCGCGCCCGTGACGCGGTCGAGGACCCGCACGTCGACGCCGTCGGCGTCCTGGGTGTGGGAGAGGTACTCGGTGGAGAAGCGGGACTGGGTGCCGCGTGCGGTCGCGTTGCGGACCAGGATCGGCTCCAGGTAGGTCTGGGGGATGTCGACGATCAGGCACGGCGAGGCCAGCTGGTAGTCGGCCTCCCGGGCGGCGCTCGTGCCCCAGGTGTGGATGCGCCCGATCTCCTCACCGGCGATCGACGTGCAGAAGACGGTGTCCCCCACGAGGCTGTGCTCGGTCGCGTCGGCCAGCACCTGCTCCTCGATGCCCATGTCGCGGAAGATCTCCATCGCGCGCTGGTTGGTGATGTGCGCGCGGGGCGTGTTGGCCGTCCACCGGTACTTCGTGATCATGATGGTGGGCACACCGAGCGTCGCCAGGAAGAGCGCGGCGGCCGATCCCGCCGGACCGGAGCCGACGACCAGCACGTCGGTCTCCACCACCCCGTCGGTGGGGAGCGCGGTCTCCTTCTGGCCGTCCTCGAACGCAGGCACGTGATCCACCCTCCTCGACCGGCGCGCTGCCGGTGTGCCGGCCAGTCTCCGCGTCAGCGCCGAGGGTGTCGACGGTGTGACCGGCATCTCGGCGCGTCGGCACACCGATGGCCGATCCACGAAGGCCGACCGTGGCCCGTCAGAGCCGGAGCGGCAGAGCGCGTGCGGCCGCCGCGCGGCGACGTACCTCGCTGGCGGTCTCGCCGAAGTGCGTCGCGAAGGCACCGGAGAAGTGGGCGGCCGAGGCGAAGCCGCAGTGGTGGGCGACCTCCGCGATCGTCGTCGGCGTCGACGTCGGTCCCTCCAGGAGCCTGCGCGCCGCGTCGAGGCGACGCCCCAGGACGTACTGGCGGAAGCCGGTGCCGGAGGAGGCGAAGACCCGCGAGAGGTGCCGGGTGCTGAGCCCGATGGCGGCCGCGACGGCGTCGGCGGACAGGCTCGCGTCCCCGAGGTGCTGCTCGACGTAGGCGTGCGCCGCGGCGCGGTGCGCCGCCGTGGGGTCGCGCTCGGCCCTGCCGGTCAGCGCGGCCACGAGGTCGAGGAGGGTGTCCTCCTCGGTGGGGGTCGCGGCGTCCTCGCGCGCGGCGCGTCCCACGGTCCTGGCCAGCGTGTGCGCCGCCGCGTTGACGCCCGCCTCGAAGCTCACCACCCGCGGCTCGTCGACCCGCTCGATGCCGGTGACCTCCGCGAAGAGCCGGCGCGGGATCTTGACCACCAGCTCCTCCAGGCCCTGGGAGAAGCCGCGCATGAAGGGGCGGTCGGCGTCACACACCAGCATCTGCCCCGGACGCAGCTTGCGGACCCCGTCGTCGTGGTAGAAGAACGCCTCGCCCGCCAGGCTGAAGAACAGCGCCACGGACTCCGCCGGACGACGACGGACCAGGCCGAGGTCGCGCTCCACGACGTGCGAGCTCCCCCGCACGCGCGCCAGCTGCAGGCGGTCGACCTGCACGTTGACCTCGGTCGCCTCGAGCACGCCCCCCGAGAGCGTGCGGCACCGCAGGCCGATCAGGGCGTCCTCGTTGTGCGTCTCCCACAGCTCGACGCGCTGCTCGGGCGGCAGCCCGACCGTCGAGAACGCCCGGGGCGCACCCGCGGGGGCACCCGCGGGGGCACCCCCTCGGGTGCCCGACGAGGCACGCGGCGGTGCGTCCGGCATGGGCCGAGACTACCTGTGACCCCGGTCACGACCGGTGCCTCGCGAGCGGCCCGTGCGGCCCCTGCCCGACCTCGTCAGCCGGCCGAGCCGGGCCGCGGCACCACCCGCTGCTCCTCGAGCAGGTCGAGGAGCGCCTCGAAGGCGTGCGGCGTCGAGCGGTACGCCGTGAAGCCGCGCTCCCGGCTGCGGGTCATGTCGGTCAGGCACTCGACGTCGCGACCCAGGTCGCTGTCGGTGTGCCACCACGACGCGACCCGCGAGAGGTCGGGCTCCACGAGCCCGTCGCGCTCGACGATCCGCGACCAGGTGCCCTCGGCGTCGTCCCACGCGGCGACCTGCTCCTCGAGCGGCCGGGGGGCGTCGGCGTACCCCTCCCACGCGACGCCGAGGCGCTCGGCCAGCTGCGGCCACAGCCAGCGCCACCGGAAGACGTCGCCGTTGGCGACGTTGAAGGCGGTGTCGGCCGCGGCGGGGGTCGTGGCCGCCCAGTGCAGCTGCTCGGCGAGCAGGCCGGCGTCGGTCATGTCGACCAGCCCGTTCCACTGCGTCTCGGAGCCGGGGAAGACGAAGGGCCGGCCCGCCTCGCGGCACAGGGCGGCGTACGCCGCGAGGGTCTGCCCCATGTTCATGGCGTTGCCGACGGCGTGGCCGATGATCGTGTGGGCGCGGTGGACGCTCCAGGTGAAGCCGTCGCGCTCGGCGGCGGCGAAGAGCTCGTCCTCCTGGGCGTAGTAGAAGTTGTCGTAGGGCAGCCGCGGCTCGTCCTCGTGGAAGGGCGAGTCGGGCATCTCGCCCTGGCCGTAGGCCTCGAAGGGGCCCAGGTAGTGCTTGAGCCCGGTCAGCAGGGCGACGTGGCGCACCGACCCCGATCCGCGGACGGCGCCCAGCAGGTCGCGCACGAGCGCGCCGTTGACCTCGATGTTCTCCGCCTCGGTCGGCTGGCGGATCCACGCGGTCAGGAAGACGTGCGTCGGCTCGTGGCCCGCCAGCGCCTGCTCCAGCGCCGCGCGGTCGGTGAGGTCGGCGCTGACCGGCTCGACGCCGTCGACCGGCGTACCGCCGCTGCGGGAGAGACCGAGGACCCGCCAGCCCTCGTCGACCAGGAGCCCGCACAGCGCGGAGCCGGCGATGCCGGTCGCGCCGACGACGAGGGCGGTCGGGTGGTCAGGGGCGGTGCTCAATGAGGTGCTCACGTGCCTGGTTACCCGCAGCCGCCCGTCCCTTCACGTGTGTCGCCGGTCATGGCAGCCTGCCGGTGACCCTGGAGGACGCCTTGTCACTGCCACGCAGCTATCCGCCCGACCTCTACCGCGGGGAGGCGGGTGAGGTCGCCGCCTGGTTCCGCGAGAGCGACACCGCGCCCGACGTCACCTACGCCAGCGGCGGGACGTGTGAGTACCTCGCCCGCGGCGACCAGACCGAGGGCCGCTTCGGTCTCTACCGCTGGACCTTCGG
>JBQGFI010000102.1:0-21333 GCA_052040065.1 Marmoricola sp. | reverse complement strand
CCGCTTGGCCTCCTCGCGCACGTCGCGGGGCGCGGGCGTCGACGGCTGGCCGGCCACGCAGTCGACGAGGTCGCCGTGGGTCTGCTGGCGTCGCTGCGCCGCGGCCAGCAGGTCCATGACGAAGAAGGGCGGCACGTCGGCTCGGCGCGCCACCTGCATCCGGGCGGCGGTGCCACTCATGCGGCGTCGCTCATGCGGGGGGAGCGGTCGAGCCGCGGACCTTCAGCGTGAGCGGCAGCAGCACCGAGCGGGCCGGCCGGGAGGGGTCGGCGATCGACTCCAGCAGCAGCCGGGCGGCCTCCGCGCCGATCTGCTGGTGCGGCACGCTCACCGTGGTCAGCGGCGGTCGCAGCTTGTCGAGGAAGGGCATGTCGTTGAAGCCCACGACGCTCACGTCGCGGGGGCACTCCAGGCCCCGCTCGGCGAAGACGTCGTAGCAGCCGAGCGCGATCAGGTCGTTGCCCGCCACCACGGCGGTGAAGTCGGTGCCGGCGTCGAGCATCGCGCGCAGCGCGTCGGCGCCCGCCTCCTCGCTCCAGTGCGAGCACGCGGCGACCAGGGCGGGGTCGTCGTCGAGCCCGAGGTCGCGCACGGCGTTGCGGAAGGCGCGCGCCCGGGCGACCCCGGTGGAGGTGTTGTCGGGGCCGGCGAGGTGGGCGATGCGGCGGTGGCCGAGGTCGGCGAGGTGACGCACCGAGAGCTCCACCCCGACGGCGTCGTCGGGGGTGATCGAGGGCAGGTCGAGACCCTCGGGCCGACGGTTGACCATCACCATCTGGACGCCCTCGCGCTGCAGCTGCTCCAGCAGCGGGTGCTCCAGCCGCGCGGTCGCGATGATGAAGCCCTCCACCTGGCGCGACCGCAGCGTCTCGATGTGCACCCGCTCGCGGTGCGGGTCGTTGTCGGTGTTGACGATGAGCCCGCTGTAGCCGGCCGCCTCCAGGATGGCCTCGATGCCTCGCACGATCGGCGGGAACATCGGGTTGGTGAGGTCGGGAAGGACCAGCCCGATCGTGCCGGACTTGGCCGTCTTCAGGCCGCGGGCGATGGGGTTGGGCCGGTAGCCGAGCGTCTCGGCCACCTTCATCACCCGGCGGGCGGTGTCGGCGTTGACCAACCCCCGCGTGCCCGGGTTGAGCGCGCGCGAGGCCGTCGCCGGGTGCACGCCGGCGGCGTCGGCCACGTCTCGCAGGGTCGGGGTCTGCACAGCAGGCATCCTAGGAGTCTCCTCGGGCCCTCGGCGGCGTCACCGGCGCACCCACCGGCGGCGGGTCGCGGTGGCCGCGAGACCCAGCGGCACCGCGAGGGCGGCGTACGCCGCGTAGACCACGGCGTAGCGGCCGGCGTCGGCGAGGTCGGCCACGAGCACGGCGCCCAGGGAGCTGCCGACGAAGAGCGACCCGGCGAAGAGGGAGACGACGCTCGCCCGGGCCGACGGGAGCAGCTCGGTCGCCCAGGTCTGCAGCGAGGAGTGCATGCCGGTCCACGCGAGACCGAGGAGCACCGCCACCGCGATGCCCATGGCTGGCGAGCGACTGACCACGAGGAGCAGGCAGCCGGTCATCGCCGCCAGGGCACCGCCCAGGATCAGCCACGCCGGGTGCCAGGTGCGCGCGAGTCGCCCGACGAGTCGCGAGCCGGCGTACACCGCGACGCCGTACGCCGCCGTGACCGCGCCCGCGACGGCGGCGGTGCTGCCCGCGCTCTCGATCGCCGGCGGCAGCAGCGTCAGCGCACCGAGCAGCACGACGCCCTCGGTGAAGGCGAAGAGCAGCACCAGCAGCGTGATGGGGGAGCGGCGGATCTGGCGCAGCGGCTCCCACGGCGAGGTGGGTCGCGCCAGGTCGGGCTCGGGCAGCCGGCGCAGCAGCACGACGAGCACCAGGGAGGCCAGGCCGGTCACGACGAAGGCGGCCCGCCAGGTGACGAGGTCGGCGAGGACCCCGGCGCCCAGCGAGGCCAGGGCGGTGCCGCTGGCCACCCCCACCATGAGGCGGGTGATGTCGGTCTGCCGGCGCTCGACCGGCACGGTGTCGCCGACGTAGATGAGGGTTGCGGGGTAGGCGGCGCCGAAGAAGCCGCCCGCCAGTCCGCGGCTCACCACGAGCAGCAGCGGGGACCAGACCACGGCGGAGGCGAGCGTGCAGAGGCCGGCGAGCAGCAGGGTGAGCCGCATCGTCCGCACACGTCCGAGGCGGTCGGAGACGGCTCCCCACAGGGGCTGCGAGAGGCCGTAGACCAGGAAGTAGGCCCCGGCGGCGTGCACCACGGTCGTCAGCGGCACGTCGAGGTCGCGCGACATCGCCACCAGCATCGGCGGCATCGCGAAGCGGTCGAGGGTGCTGGTGAAGGTGGTCAGCTGCAGCAGGCCGATCGGCCCCGACGAGCGCCGACTCATCTCGCCACCAGGCCGGACCCGTCGTCGAGAGCCCCGGTCACCACCTCCACACCGTCGACGAGCGTCGGCAGGTAGGTCGCCCGCAGTCGCACCAGGGTCTCCAGGGAGGCGCGGTCGACCACGCCTCCGGGCACCAGGCCCTCGCGGGGGTCGCGCAGCCGCGAGACGTAGCGGAGGGCGACGTCGTCGTCGAGGTCGAGCCGGCGGGCGGCCGTCTCGGCGGTCAGGTCCGTCAGCTCCCCTCCGAGGATCTGGTCGGAGGTGTCCGCGAGGGCGGCGCCGAGCCGGCGCGCCGCGTCGAGGTGCACACCGCCGGCCACCGCGACGACGGTGCCGAGGTACGGCGCGAGGTGCTCGGCCGCCGAGGCCAGCAGCACGCAGCCGCGCTGCTCGGCGACCAGCTCGTTCCCGGCGTTGAGCATGGTGGCCACGCAACGCCCCTCGAGCAGCGCCTCGAGGCGGCGCGGAGTGGAGCCGAGTGCCACCAGCTCGTAGTCGCCCCGACCGACACCGAGGGTCTCGGCGAGGGCGTAGAGGGCCAGCGCGAAGCCCGAGACGGGCACGTCGACCCCGACGAGCCCTCCGGCGAGCGAGGCGGCGTCGGTGCCCGGAGCGCCGTACAGGCCGAGCCCCATGCCACGGTCGACCGCCGAGACGATCTGCACGTCGGCCAGCCCTCCGAGAGGGTTGTGCGGGTTGAAGCGGTAGGCGATGACGTTGTCGGGACTGGTGAGCGCCACGTCGAGGTCGCCGTCGAGCAGCGAGCGGAACTGGGACGGCGACGAGGCGACCGGGTGCTCGGCGATGTCCAGCCCGTGGTCGGCCAGCCGGCCGGTGACCCGGGCGACCTCGAGCACGACGGAGGGGGTGAACGAGCCGACGGCGAGCTGCTGCACGCTCGCACGGTAGCCGATTCCGCACTCGTTTGCAGTGGCTGCGTCACAGGGTCGTTCCGCCGCTCACTCGGGGCTCTCGGGTCGCTTGACAGCGCGCCCACGGTAGGTGAGGCTGCACTCGATTGCAGTCAGGTGCACAGAGACTCGCGGAGGGGGTCGGCATGGACGAGCTGGTCGCGTCCGCGATCGCCCACTGGGGTCCGCGCTTCACGGTCAACGGCGTCACCGTGGCGGACTTCGAGCGCGTCACCGGTGGCGTGGAGCGGTGGGCCGACTGGTGCGTGGCCTGGGTCGAGGCGGGCGACGCCCACGAGCAGCTCGGCCGCGAGGCCCTCGCGGAGGGTCGCACCCGCTCGGCGGGGGAGCACCTCGCGCAGGCCGCGGTCTACCACCACTTCGGCAAGTTCGTCTTCGTCGAGGACCTCGAGCAGATGCGGGCCGCCCACACGCGCGCGGTCACCTGCCTCGACGACGCGCTGCCCCACCTCGACCCGCCCGGCCGGCGCATCGAGATGCCTTTCGAGCGCAGCTGGCTGGTGGGGATCCTGCGCCTGCCCGAGGGCGAGGGCCCCCACCCCGTCGTCGTGCTGCTCCCGGGGCTCGACTCCACCAAGGAGGAGCTGCGCTCGACCGAGGCCACCTTCCTGGAGCGGGGCCTGGCGACCTTCGCGATCGACGGCCCGGGCCAGGGCGAGGCGGAGTACGACCTGCCGATCCGCGGCGACTGGGCGCCCGTGGCCGAGGTGCTGTGGGAGACCCTCGGCGAGATCCCGGGCGTCGACCGCGACCGGCTCGGTATCTGGGGCGTCAGCCTGGGCGGCTACTACTCGCCCCGCGTCGCCGCCGCCCTCGGCGACCGCGCCAAGGCCTGCGTCTCCCTGGCCGGTCCCTTCGACTTCGGCGACTGCTGGCCGGGGCTGCCCCAGCTGACCCGCGACACCTTCCGGGTGCGCTCGGGCGCCGAGACCGACGACGACGCGCGCGCGATCGCCCACACGCTCTCGATGGCCGACGTCGCCGCCGACCTGGTCGCCCCGCTGCTCATCGTCTTCGGACGCCGCGACCGGCTGATCCCGTGGGAGAACGCCGAGCGGCTCCGCGACGCCGTCTCCGGCTCCGCGGAGGTCCTCATGCTCGAGGACGGCAACCACGGCTGCGCCAACGTCGCCCCCTGGCACCGGCCCCGCACGGCGGACTGGCTCGCCGCCCACCTGACCACCCCACCGCCTACCGACACGAAGGACGGCTCATGACGGCGCACACCCCTGACCACAGCCCGGGCACCCACACCCCCGGCAGCATCCGTGTCGGCTGGATCGGCGCCGGCCGCATGGGCGCGGCGATGGCGACGAGGCTGGCCCGCGCCGGCGAGGACGTCACGGTCTGGAACCGCACCCGCGCCAAGGCCGAGGCGCTCACCGACGTCGGCTGCGCCGTCGCCGACACGATCGCCGACCTCCGTGGCCACGACGTGGTCTTCACCATGGTCTCGACGCCCGCCGACCTCGAGCAGGTCCTCACCGGCGAGGGCGGCCTGCTCGCCGATCCCGAGCACGTGCCCGGCGTCGTCGTCGACTGCTCCACGGTCTCCACCGAGAGCTCCGCGGCGATGCGGGCGGCCTGCGCCGAGCGCGGTGTCGACTTCCTCGCCTCGCCGGTCAGCGGCAACGGCAAGGTGGTGCTCGCCGGCGGGCTGAGCCTGGTCGTCTCCGGTCCGGAGGAGACCTACCTCAAGGTCGCGCCGCTGCTCGACCACCTCGGCAAGGGCGCGACGTACGTCGGCGACGGCGACGTCGCGCGGCTGGCGAAGATCGCGCACAACCTGATGCTCGGCGTGGTGACCCAGACCCTCGCCGAGATCACCGTGCTCGCCGAGAAGGGCGGCATGCCGCGTCACGCCTTCCTGGAGTTCCTCAACAACTCCGTGATGGGCTCGGTCTTCACCCGCTACAAGAGCCCGGCCTTCGTCAACCTCGACTACACCCCGACCTTCACGCCGGTGCTGCTCCGCAAGGACTTCGACCTCGGCTTCGCGGCCGCGCACGAGCTCGACGTGCCGATGCCGGTCTGCGCCGCGACGGCCGCGGCCGTGCAGGGCACCGTCAGCAGCGGGCGCGTGAGCGAGGACTTCGCGATCCTGCTCGACCAGCAGGCCGCGCTCTCGGGCCTGACGCTGAAGCCCGAGGACGTCACCGTCGACGACGGGCTGTCCGCGGCCGACCAAGGATCGGGCGAGGCCTGATGACCGACCGTCCGGTCCCCGCCACGCAGCCCGCGCCGCTCCCGGCGCCGGGCCACATGGCGGTGGACTACGAGGAGCGGGTCGACTTCGCCCGCCTGCGCGACTACCGGCTGGGCCGGGCGAAGGCGGCGCTGGAGTCCAGCGAGTGCGGCGCCTTCCTGCTCTTCGACTTCTACAACATCCGCTACACCACGCAGACCTGGATCGGCGGCGCCCTCGGCGACAAGATGATCCGCTACGCGCTGCTGCGGCGCGGCCAGGACCCGATCCTGTGGGACTTCGGGTCGGCGGTGAAGCACCACAAGAAGTACAGCCAGTGGGTGCCCGACGACCACTACCGCGCCGGCTTCCTCGGCTTCCGCGGCGCCGTCGCCCCGACCGTCGGGCTGATGGCCGACGCGGTCGCGGAGATCAAGTCGCTGCTCGTCGAGCAGGGACTGGCCGACATGCCGGTGGGCATGGACATCGTCGAGCCCCCCTTCCTCTTCGAGATGGAGCGGCAGGGGCTGCGCGTCGTCGACGCCCAGCAGCTGATGCTCGACGCGCGCTGCATCAAGAGCCACGACGAGATCGTGCTGCTCAACCAGGCGGCCGCCATGGTCGACGGCGTCTACCAGGACATCGTGGAGATGCTGAAGCCCGGCGTGCGGGAGAACGAGATCGTGGCCCACGCCAACAAGCGGCTCTACGAGATGGGCTCCGACCAGGTCGAGGCCGTCAACGCGATCTCGGGCGAGCGGTGCAACCCGCACCCGCACAACTTCACCGACCGGCTGGTCCGTCCGGGCGACCAGGCCTTCTTCGACATCATCCACTCCTACAACGGCTACCGGACCTGCTACTACCGCACCTTCGCGGTCGGCAGCTCGACCCCGGCGCAGCGCGACGCCTACACCAGGGCGCGGGAGTGGATGGACCGCGGCATCGACGGCATCAAGGCCGGCGTCGGCACCGACGAGGTCGCCGCGCTGCTGCCGGCGGCCGAGGAGTTCGGCTTCGGCAGCGAGATGGAGGCCTTCGGGCTGCAGTTCGCCCACGGGCTCGGCCTCGGCCTGCACGAGCGACCGATCATCTCGCGCCTGAACTCGATGAAGGAGCCGATCGAGCTCCAGGTCGGCATGGTCTTCGCCCTGGAGACCTACTGCCCGGCCTCCGACGGCGTCTCGGCCGCGCGCATCGAGGAGGAGATCGTGATCACCGAGGACGGCCCGGTGGTGCTCACGCTCTTCCCCGCGCAGGAGCTCGTCGTCACCAACCCCTACTAGCCCCTACCGAGAGGCAGCACCATGGGTGACTTCTCCCTCGACCAGCTCTCCGACCTGCCGCTCGACCTCTGGGTGGGCGGCGCGTCGGTGCCCGCCTCCGACGGTGGTCGCTTCGAGGTGCTCGACCCGGCCACCGGCGAGGTGCTCACCAGCGTCGCCAACGGGACCGTCGACGACGCGATGGCCTGCGTCGAGGCGGCCGACGCCGCGGCGGCCGGCTGGGCGGCCACCTCCCCCCGCGAGCGCGCCGAGATCCTGCGCCGCGCCTTCGAGCTGATGACCGCGCGCGCCGACGAGATCGCGCACCTGATCTCGCTCGAGAACGGCAAGGCGCTGCCGGACGCGCGCGGCGAGACGGCGTACGCCGCCGAGTTCTTCCGGTGGTACGCCGAGGAGGCCGTGCGCGCGGCCGGCACGGTGATGACCGCGCCGTCCGGGGCCAACAAGATCGTGGTGCTGCACCAGCCGGTCGGCATCGCGGTCCTCGTCACGCCGTGGAACTTCCCGGCCGCGATGGCCACCCGCAAGATCGGTCCGGCCCTCGCGGCCGGCTGCACCGTCGTGCTGAAGCCCGCCAGCGACACCCCCCTGACCGCCCTGCTGATGGCGCAGATCCTGGCCGACGCCGGCGTCCCGCCCGGCGTGGTCAACGTGCTGCCCGCGCGGCGCTCGGGCGCGGTGGTCTCGGCGATGCTCCACGACCCCCGCGTGCGCAAGCTCTCCTTCACCGGCTCCACCGAGGTCGGGCGCGTGCTGCTGCGCGAGGCCGCCGACCAGGTCGTCAACTGCTCGATGGAGCTGGGCGGCAACGCGCCCTTCCTGGTGCTCGACGACGCCGACCTCGACGCCGCCGTGGAGGGCGCCATGGTGGCCAAGATGCGCAACGCCGGCGAGGCCTGCACGGCCGCCAACCGCTTCTACGTGCACGCCGACGTGGCCGAGGAGTTCAGCCGCCGGCTCTCGGAGCGGATGTCGGCGCTGGTGGTCGGCCCGGGCACCGACGACGCCACCCAGGTGGGTCCGCTGGTCAACGACGAGTCGGCCGCCAAGGTCGACCAGCTGGTGCAGGGCGCGGTCTCGGCCGGGGCGCGCGTGGTGGTCGGCGGCAGCCGTCCCGACCGCGAGGGCTACTACTACGAGCCGACCGTGCTGCTCGACGTGCCGCGGGGCGCGGAGATCCTCGGCGAGGAGATCTTCGGGCCGGTGGCGCCGATCATCACCTTCACCGCCGTGGGCGACGCGGTCGCGATGGCCAACGACACGGAGTACGGCCTGGTCTCCTACGTCTACACCCGCGACCTCGCGCGGGGCCTGCGCGTCAGCGAGGCGCTCGACGCCGGCATGGTCGGGCTCAACCGCGGCCTGGTCTCCGACCCGGCCGCCCCCTTCGGCGGCACCAAGCAGTCGGGGATCGGCCGCGAGGGCGGCCACGAGGGGATGCTCGACTACCTGGAGAGCAAGTACGTCGCCGTGGAGTGGTGAGTCCTCCACCGCAACGACGAGACCCCGGACGCGTCGTGCGTCCGGGGTCTCGTGCGTGAGGCGTGCGTCAGCCGTTGACGGCGTTCTTGAAGGCCGTGCCGGCCTTGAAGGCCGGGGCCTTCGACGCGGCGATCTGGATCTCCTCGCCGGTCTGGGGGTTGCGGCCGGTGCGGGCGCTGCGCTCGCGGGCCTCGAAGGTGCCGAAGCCGGGCAGCGTCACCTTGTCGCCGCCCGCGACCGCGGTGGTCACGGCGGTGAGGACGGCGTCGAGGGCGCGCTCGGCGTCGGCGTTGGTGAGACCGGCGTGCTCGGCGACGGCGTCACGCAGCTGGGACTTGTTCATGGGAGCTCCTTCGCTCGGGTTCAGCCCTGGCGGGCCTTCAAACGCGGGTTGCGCTTGTTGATCACGTAGAGCCGGCCGCGGCGTTTGACCACCTGCGAGCCGGGTCGGTGCTTCAGTGACCGTAGCGAGTTGCGGACCTTCATCGGGCACCGCCCACCCCGCGAGTCGCGTCCTGACTGAGTTTCCGGCCACTTTCGGGGTCGATCAGACCTCGCTGGACGGCGCTCACGAGCCGTCGTGGCACCCGGTGCTCCTCCGCGCCGACGCGCACGGGGACCAGGTCGGGGGCGCTCGCCCTCCACTGCGAGCGGCGGTGCCGGGTGTTGCTGCGCGACGTGCGTCGCTTGGGGACGGCCACGGGGTCTCCTCGGGGTCGCTTCGGGTCGGTTCGGGACCGGGGCTCGGTCTGCGTCAGGCGGCGTCGGGGATGGGGCCGAGCCACGGCTCGAGCCCGTCGTAGGTGGTCTGCCAGTGGGAGGTGGCGGCCGCCTCCTCGTGGCTGAGCAGCATCGAGCGGAAGGCGTCGGCCAGCTCGAAGGGCGGCTGCCCCAGCCCGGTCAGCACGATCCGGGTCAGCGGCGTACGACGACCCCAGGCCTCGGTGTTGCCGATGCTGAGCTGGCCCCCGGCGCCGTCCCAGGTGCAGACCCGGTCGGGGCGGGTGGGCAGCCAGAAGCAGCCCCGGGAGCGGTGGCGGCCGGTGCCGAGCCGCTCGATGTCGTCGAGCAGCCGGT
Organism: Marmoricola sp.; assembly: GCA_052040065.1. GTDB lineage: Bacteria > Actinomycetota > Actinomycetes > Propionibacteriales > Nocardioidaceae > Marmoricola. The sequence continues at coordinate 11,973 of JBQGFI010000102.1, read as the reverse complement.
GGGGGTGGAAGGGCATCGGCGAGACCAGGTCGAGGCGCCACGCGTGCTCGAAGCGGGTGAGGGGCAGCTCCGCGTCGCGGACGGGCGCCACCCAGGCCCGCGTGCGGTCGTGCCGGTGGATCCCCGCGACCAGCGAGGTCGCGTCGAGGTGCTCGGCGCCCGCCACCACCTCGACGTCGGGTCGCGCCAGCGCCGTGAGCCGCTCGGTGCCCGGGGCGCTCGCCGTCCCGTGGGTGACGACCACGTCGGCGTGCTCGACCATCGCGGCCGCCACCTCGCCGAGTCCCCGACGGTCGTCCTGGGAACTGTGCCGTCCCCGCTCGGCGAGCAGGTCGTCGCCGAGCAGGTCGTCCTCCACGCGGGGACCGTCGACGGCCGCCACCACCGCGCTCACGCGCAGCCGTCGCGCCAGCACCGTGTCGACCGCGAGCACGTGACAGACCTGCGCGGCCTCGGCGCCGACGGGCAGGTGGGCGAGCACGGTGCTCCAGCGCCCGTCCGCGGCCAGCCGCTCGAGCGTCGGCAGCACGTCCTCGCGGATCGCGCAGGTGACGCAGGCGTGGGCGAGGTCGATCGACTCGTGCTCCACGACACCGTCCAGGTCGCTGACGACGCGGGTGAGCACCGAGCGGTCCGGGTCGATGTGGTGCTGCACCGCGACCGCCTGGGGCAGGTCGAACTGCAGCGCCACCGTCGTCGCGGCCATCGCGTCGGGGTCGACGCCGGTGACGAGCACGACGGGCGTCCTCATCGCCCGCTCCTGCCGTAGCGGCGCTCGAAGGCCTGCACGCGGCCCTCGGTGTCGACCACCCGACCCCGTCCGGTCCAGAAGGGGTGGCTGGCGCTCGAGACGTCGACGTCGATCACCGGGTAGGTGGTGCCGTCGACCTCGACGGTCTCGTCGCTCGTGCGCGTCGACCGGGTGAGGAGCCGCAGGTCGCCGGAGCGGTCGCGGAAGACCACGGGTCGGTAGTCGGGGTGGATGCCCTGCTGCATGTGCCGTCCTGTCTGACTAGAATGAGAATCATTCTCATTATGACAGAAGGAGCGCCATGTCAGCCACCTGCCAGGTCACGGGCCGCACCGTCGCCTTCGGCCACCACGTGTCCCACTCGCACCGCCGCACCAAGCGCCGCTTCGAGGTCAACCTCCAGCGCAAGCGCTACTGGGTGCCGTCGCTCGGCCGGCACGTGACGCTGCGGCTCTCGGCCCGCGGCATCAAGGTCGTCGACGCGCGCGGCATCGACGCCGTGGTCGCCGACCTGCTGGCCCGCGGGGAGCGTGTCTGATGGCGCGCAGGGGCTCCGAGGTGCGCCCGGTCGTCAGGCTCCGCTCCACGGCCGGCACCGGCTCGGTCTACGTGACCCGCAAGAACCGCCGCAACGATCCCGACCGCCTGGTCCTGCGCAAGTACGACCCCCGCGTCCGCCGCCACGTCGACTTCCGCGAGGAGCGCTGACCCGGCTGGTCGGGGAGGTCGCACAGCCCCGGACGTCGACCGTCCGGGTGCTCACCGCGGGAGGGTCGGCACGCCGCGGGGTTACCGTCGACGGGTGAGCTTCGCGGTGCCGGCGGACGACTACGACGCCTTCATGGGGCGCTTCTCCCGGCTGCTCGGACCACCCCTGCTGGCGCGGGCGGGGCTGGCGGCGGGCGACCGGGTGGTCGACGTGGGGTGCGGTCCGGGGACCCTGACGCGAGACCTGGTGTCGCTGCTCGGGGAGCCGGCGGTCGCGGCGGTGGACCCCTCGGGGCCCTTCGTCGACGCGGTGCGCGAGCGGCTGCCGGGTGTCGACGTACGCCGCGCTGCGGCCGAGGCGCTGCCCTTCGACGACGACGCCTTCGACGCGGCCCTCGCGCAGCTGTGCGTGCACTTCATGCAGGATCCGGTGGCCGGGCTGCGCGAGATGGCCCGGGTCACGCGGCCCGGCGGCCAGGTGCTCGCCACGGTCTGGGACCACCCGGGTGGCCGCGGGCCGCTGACGTACTTCTGGGAGGCGGTCCACGCCCTGACCGGGGAGACCCCGCGCTCGACGGCGGGCCGGGGTCAGGGCGAGGGGGAGCTCGCCGCCCTCGCCGAGCGGGCGGGCCTGGCCGGTGCCGAGCCCTTCGAGATCACGGTCACCGAGCACTTCGGCGACTTCGCGGAGTGGTGGGCGCCCTACACCCGTCCGGTCGGTCCCGTCGGCGAGCGCCTCGCCTCGCTCGACGAGGAGGGCCGGGCCCGGATCCGCGACCGCTGCCACGAGCGCCTCGGCGACACCCCGGAGGTCACCGTCACCGCCTGGGCGGTGCGGGCCCTGGTGGCCTGACCCCACCGGTCGGGCGAGCGACCCGAGGGCGTCGCGGACGTCGGCGCCGAGGTCGAGCGCGCGACCCTGGTCCCACGCCTGCGTGCCTCAGGCGGACCCTGACCGGCACGCGGCGCTGGCCCGGCTAGCGGGCGGCGCCGGGGGCGAGGCCGGCGTCGGAGTCGATGCCCTCGACGGCGTACTCCTGGTGGCCGATGCCCAGCAGCCGGATCCAGCTCTGCTGCCCGAAGGTGAGGGCGACGAAGCAGCCCAGCTCGACGAGCTCGCGCTCGGAGAAGTGGGCGTGCAGCCGGGTCCACAGCCCGTCGAGGTCCTGCTCGCCCCAGGCGATCGCCTGGGCGTAGGCCAGGGCCGCCTTCTGGCGCTCGTCGTAGCGCTCCGAGGCCTCGAAGTTGAGCAGCTCGTCGTCGGCGTACTCGGGCAGCCCGGCGGTCGAGGAGCGCTGGTTGCCGCAGAACTGGCAGTTGGTGGTGCGGGTGATGTAGAGCCGGGCGAGCTCCTTGGTCGCGTGGTCCAGCTCGCCGGTGCGGAAGGTCGCCTCCCAGTACGCCGTGAAGGTCTCGAAGACCTCCGGGGCGTGCGCGCGCACGGCACTGCTCTCGGGGCGTGGCGTGCCCTCGCGGGCGCAGCGCTCCATCTCCGCGCGCATCGTCGGGGTCATGGCGTCCATCGGGACGTAGCTGATGCGGGGCACGGTGTCTCCTAGGTGCTCTCGATGGCCCGGACGACGCCGGCTGCGTCGAGCGGGAGGTCTCGCACGCGCACCCCGAGCGCGTCGTGCACGGCGTTGGCGATCGCGGCCGCGGTGGGGCCCTGCGCGGCCTCGCCGGCGCCGACGGGCGGGGCGTCGGAGCCGACCAGGTGGGCGGTCACCTCCGGGGTCTCGGCGAAGCGCAGGATCGGGTAGGACTCCCAGTCGTCGCTGGTGATCCGGGTGCGGTCGAAGCGCACCCGCTCCTTGACCGTCCAGCTGGTGGCCTGCACGGCGCCCCCCTCGAGCTGGTTGCGCGCGCCCTCCGGCGCGACGGCGAGCCCGACGTCGGCGACGACGGTGAGCCGGCGCACGCGCACGTCGGCCTCCGCCTCGACCTCGGCCACGACGGCGCAGTACGCGCCGCGGTCCTTGTAGCGGGCGAAGCCGAGTCCGCGGCCGCGTCCCTCGGGCAGCGCCTCGCCCCACCCGCCGAGGCGCGCCGCCTCGCGCAGCACGTGCCGCGCCCGCTCGTCGGCGAGGTGCGCCAGCCGGAAGTCGAGCGGGTCGGCGCCCGCCTCGAGGGCGAGCTCGTCGACGAAGCTCTCGATGGCGAAGACGTTGAGGTAGGCGCCCAGCGCCCGCATCGCCGAGGTGCGCAGCGGCGAGTCGGTCCTGCGCCGCCCGACCACCCGCCGCGGGCCCACGTCGTACGCCGGCACGCCGTTGCGCATGCTGCCGTGGCCGGCCGCCGCGGGCGGGTCGGTGGAGGGGGGCAGGGCGACGGGGTCGGCGAGGTGGGCGCCGGCGAGGAGGCCGGGGGCGCCGCGGTAGCCGGGGCGGGCGCTGTGGCCGAGGCTCCAGGTCTCGTGGCGCCACGACGTGATCCGGCCGCCCTCGAGGGTGGCCCCCAGCGTGGCCGTCATCGGCGGTGACAGCGGCGCCCAGGTGAGCTCGTCGGCGCGGCTCCAGCGCACGAGCACGGGTCGTCCCGGGTGGGCCCGGGCGAGCAGCGCGGCGTCGAGGGCGGCGTCGTCGGCGGCGTTGTGGCCGTAGCAGCCGGCGTGCTCGACGTGCTGCACCTCCACCTCCGTCACCCCGAGCGTCACCGCGAGGGCGTCGCGCAGCGCGTGCACCGCCTGGCTGTGGCTCCAGACCTGCAGCGCCGCCGCGGCGTCGTCCCAGCGCGCCATCCCCGCGCTCGGCGCGATGGAGGCGTGGGCCAGGAAGGGCTTGGAGTAGGAGGCGGCGTACGTCGGGCCCGCGGGTCTTTCGGTGAAGTGGCCCTCGGGGGTCGGCGTGTCGCGGCCTGCTGGCCCCACAAGGCCCCCCAGGGGGCCGCCCTCGTCGAGCACCTCGACGTCCTCGTGGTCGCCGGAGCGCAGCCAGTGGGGCAGGTGGTCCTCGTCGGGCAGCTCGTGCCCGCCCTGCCACGCGCATGCCCGGCGCAGGGTCTCCAGCGCCCGGTCGACGTCGGCCTCGCGCTCGGCCACCACGCCGACGAACGAGCCGTCGCGCACCAGGCCGGGGACGCCGTCGGCCACCGAGGCCAGGGTGGCTCCGGGCCGTGGCGGGCGCAGCACCCGTCCGTGCAGCAGGCCGTCGGGTCGCAGGTCGGTGAGGTAGCGGGGCCGGCCGAGCACCTTGTCGGGCAGGTCGAGGCGGGGTACGTCGCAGCCCACCGCCGCGGGGGGCAGGGCGGGGGCGGGCGTCACGGTGGTGAGGTCGGTCCCGGGGTCGAGGGCCGCGACGCGCGCGACGTACCCCTCGTCGACCGGGCCGGCGAGGGCGCGCACGACGCCGCCGAGGTGGCGCAGCGCCGGCGCGCTCTGCAGCACCGAGAGGCTCCCGGCCGTGACGCCCTGGTCGGGGCCGTGGGTGGTGTGCGCCGCGACCATGCGGACGCCGTCGACGGGCACGCCCAGCGCGTCGGCCGCGAGCTGCTGCAGCGCCGTGAGGATGCCCTGGCCGAGCTCGACCTTGCCGACCTGCACGTGCAGCACGTCGTCGGCGACGTGCAGCCAGGTGCCGAGCCGGGGGTTGTCGACGACGTGGGGCGGCAGGGTCACGCCGGCCCCCTGGCGGCGAGCACGGCCGCGACGATGCGCCGCTGGGCGCCGCAGCGGCACAGGTGTCGGTCGAGCGCCTCGGCGACGCGGTCGGCGTCGGCGTCGGGCTCCCGCTCGAGCAGCGCGGCGGCGGCCACGACGATGCCCGAGACGCAGTAGCCGCACTGGGCGGCCTGGCCGTCGAGCAGCGCCTGCTGCACCGGGTGCGGCACGCCATCGGGGGAGAGCCCCTCGACGGTGGTCACCGGCTGGTCCTCGACCTGCCACAGCGGGGTGTCGCAGGCGGGGACCACGGCGTCGCCGAGCCGGACGACGCACGCCCCGCACAGTCCCTGGCCGCAGCCGAAGCGCGAGCCGACCAGCCCCAGCTCGTCGCGCAGGACGGTCAGCAGCGGGGTCTCGCCGTCGGCGTCGACCGCGACGGTCTCGCCGTTGACGTGCAGCTCGGTCACGACACGCTCACCGGAAGACCTCGGGGTGGTGCGAGAGCTCGATGCGGGTGCGGCGGATGTGGCCGCCGAGGTAGCGCTCCGCGTCGTCGGCGTCGCCGCGCCGCACGGCGTCGAGGATCAGCCGGTGCTCGGCGTTGACCGCCCACATGGCGCGGTGGCCCGCGAGGGCGAGGTAGGTGCGGCGGTGGTGCTGGGTGGAGTTCCACAGCCGGGTCACCACGGTCATCAGCGTCTCGACCTGGCACCCGCTGTAGGTCAGCAGGTGGAACTCGCGGTCGAGGTCGAGGAACTTCTCCACGTCGGTGTTGGCCTCGATGCGCTGCTGCACCTCCTCGAGCTGCTCGTGGGCGCCCTCGTCGAGGTGCGGCATGCTCTCCACGATCGCGAGGGGCTCCAGACGCTCGCGCATCCGGTAGACGACGTCGACCTCGTGCTGCGAGAGCCGGGGCACGCGCGCGCCCTTGTGGGCCTCGTGCTCGACGAGCCCGTCGGCGGCGAGCATCCGCAGCGCCTCGCGCACCGGCAGCCGGCTCGCGCCCAGCCGCTCGGCGACGTCCTCCTGCCGGATCCGGGCGCCTGGCGCCAGCTCGCCGGAGAGGATCGCCTCGCGCAGGTACGCCGCCACGCGGGTGCTGCTCACGCCGTCAGTCATGGGGCGCATCCTGCCCGGCGCGCCGTTGCCGCTCGAGGTCGAAGGCCTTGCCCTCGGGGTAGGAGACCAGCTCCATCTGCATGCCCCACGGGGTGCGGAAGTAGATCCAGCGGTTGCCCAGCGCCGGGCCGCGGCTCGCGGTCGGTCCGTCGAAGACCTCGACCCCGGCGTCGAGGAGGTGCGCGATCGCGGCGTCGAGGTCGTCGACGTAGAGCGCCACGTGGTGGCCGCCGACGTCGCTGTTGCGCGGCATCGCCTCCGCGGCGCCGCGCTGGTCGGGCGACTCGTAGCCGAAGACCTCGAAGACGGCCTGCTCGCCGACGCGGTACCAGCGGTTGCGCATCACCGCGCGCGGGTGGACGCCCAGGTGGGTGGTCATCCAGTCGGAGTCGTCGTGGGAGAAGGGGCCCAGTGAGTAGAGGTACTCGCAGCCGAGCACGTCGACCAGGAAGCGCTCCGCCTCGTCGAGGTCGGGCACGGTGAAGCCGACGTGGTCCATGCGGCGCAGGCCCGGCAGTGCCACGGGGTCCCCTTTCGGATCCGATCCACCGACACGACGAAGCCTCGCACGCACTGCGCTGTGACGTCCACCACCACTGACTCTGGAAGTTGGATCCAATCCGTGGCAGGGTGCCCGGTGACGTCACCCGTCCGAGGGGACGCCCGCGAGCCCCAGGAGGAGCCACCCATGCCCCAGCACAGCCCGCTCACCCCGGACGTGCCGTGGGTCGAGGTGGTCGCGACGGAGGCCGACTGGGACGCCGCCGACCCCGAGCTGCTGCGGGCGGCGTACGCCCAGCTGGTGTGGGTGCGCGCCTTCGAGCAGCAGGTGCTCGACCTGGCGGGGGCGGGCCTGATCCACGGCCCCGCGCACTCCAGCATCGGCCAGGAGGGCGGCGCCGTCGGGTCGGCGCTCACCCTCGGCAGCGCCGACACGGTCAACGGCTCGCACCGCGGCCACCACCAGTTCCTGGCCAAGGCGCTGCAGCACCTCGCGCCGAAGGGGCTCGACCCCCTGGCCGCACCCGACGAGGAGCTGCGCGAGGTGCTGCTGCGCACGCTCGCGGAGATCTGCGGCCTCGACCGCGGCTGGAGCCACGGCCGCGGTGGCTCGATGCACCTGCAGTGGAAGGACGCCGGTGCCATGGGCACCAACGCGATCGTCGGCGGCGGCGTCCCCCAGGCCGCGGGCTTCGCCTGGAGCCACCGCTTCTCCGGCACCGACGCCGTCTCGGTGACCTACTTCGGCGACGGCGCGGTCAACATCGGCTCCACGCTGGAGACCATGAACCTCGCCGCGGCCTGGTCGCTGCCGGTCTGCTTCTTCATCGAGAACAACCAGTACGCCGTGTCGACCTCGGTCTTCGAGGCCACCGGCGAGCCCCGGCTCTCCGGTCGCGGCCCCGGCTTCGGCATCGCCAGCTGGAAGGTCGACGGCATGGACCCGCTGGCGACGTACCTGGCGATGAGCGAGGCCGTGGCGCACATGCGGGCCGGCAAGGGCCCCACCGTGGTCGAGGCCGACACCTACCGCTTCTTCCACCAGAACGGCGGCTTCGCCGGCAGCGCCTTCGGCTACCGCGAGAAGGCCGAGGAGAAGGCCTGGCGCGCCCGCGACCCGCTCACCCAGACCGCCGGCCACCTGCAGCGGCGCGGCCTGATGGGTGCGGAGGAGACCGACGCCGCCCTCACCCGGGCCAAGGCGGTGATGGCGGAGGTCGCCGGCGAGCTGCTCGAGCCGCTGCCCGGCGGCAAGCCGGGTCAGCAGCGGATCCGGCCCTCGGAGTGGCCCGACCCCTCCTGGGTCGACGTCGGCGTGCGCGGCGACCTCGGCGAGCTCGACGACGCCCCGCTGGTCACCGGCGTCGGCCACGAGGTGGAGGTGCGCGACACCCCCTTCATCGAGGCCGTGGCGCGGGTGATGGACCGGCGCATGGAGACCGACCCCGGCGTCGTGGTGATGGGGGAGGACGTCCACCGCCTCAACGGCGGCACCAACGGTGCCACCCGTGGCCTCACCGACCGCTACCCCGGCCGGGTCCTCGGCACCCCCATCAGCGAGAACGCCTTCACCGGCCTCGCGTGCGGCATCGCCCTCGACGGCCGCGCCCGCCCGGTCGTGGAGTTCATGTACGCCGACTTCATGTGGGTCGCCGCCGACCAGCTCTTCAACCAGATCGGCAAGGCCCGCCACATGTACGGCGGCACCGGCGGCGTGCCGCTCGTGCTGCGCAGCAAGGTCGCGATGGGCACCGGCTACGGCTCCCAGCACTCGATGGACCCCGCCGGCGTCTTCGCCACCCAGCCCGGGTGGCGCATCGTGGCGCCGTCGACGCCGTACGACTACGTGGGGCTGATGAACACCGCGCTGCGCTGCGAGGACCCCGTCGTCGTGCTCGAGCACGTCGACCTCTACGGCTCCACCGGCCCCGGCCCGGTCGACGACCTCGACTACTGCCTCCCCGTCGGCAGGGCGGCCGTGCGCCGCGAGGGCAGCGACGTCACGATCCTGACCTACCTGGCGATGACGTCGTACGTGCTGGAGGCGGTCGCCGCCCAGGACGCCGTCGACGCCGAGGTGGTCGACCTGCGCTGGCTCGACCGCGCCAGCATCGACTGGGAGACGATCGAGGCCTCCCTGACCAAGACCAACCAGGTGCTCATCGCCGAGCAGGGCGCCGTCGGGACGTCGTACGGCGGCTGGCTCGCCGACGAGATCCAGCGCCGCTACTTCGACCTGCTCGACGCCCCGGTGCGCCGCGTCACCGGCGGCGAGGCCTCGCCGAGCATCAGCAAGGTGCTCGAGCGGGCGGCCATCGCCCAGGCCGACGAGGTCGGCGCCGCGCTGGCCGGGATCGCGAGGTACTGACGATGGCGTGGGTGCTCCGGATGCCCGAGGTCGCGGCCAACGCGACCGAGGCCGTGCTCGCCGACTGGGTGGTGGCCGAGGCCGGCGACTTCGCCGTCGGTGACACCCTCGCCACGGTCGAGACCGAGAAGGCGCTGGTCGACGTCGAGGCGGAGACCGCCGGCACCGTGCTCAAGACGCTGGTGCCGCCCGCCTCCCAGGTCGAGGTGGGCGCCCCGATCGCCGTGCTCGCCGCGACCGGCGAGTCGGTCGCCGACCTCGACGCCCTGCTGCGCGAGCTCGGCGTCGCCGAGCCGACCCCCACCGCCGCCCCCGAGCGGCGCGACGTCCCCGACCTCAGCGCCGTGCCCGACGTCCCCGCCGTCGACCCCGGCTCCGGGGCCCCGGTCTCCGACGTCGCCGATCCGCCACAGACCCACGCCGATCCGCCTCAGCCGCCGACTCACGGGGCGGATGGGCGTGCACCCGGGGCGGGTCGGATCTTCTCCAGCCCGCTCGCGCGCAGGCTGGCGAAGGACGCCGGCATCCCGCTCGAGGAGATCACGGGCACGGGCCCGCGCCAGCGCATCCTGCGGCGTGACGTCGAGGCGGCGCGCGCCGCGCGCAGCACCGCTGCGCCGGTCGCCGAGGTCCCGCCGACGCCGACGCCGGCACCGACGGCCACGCCGGGTGGCACCACCGAGGTCCCGCACTCGCGGCTGCGCCGGGCGATCGCCGCCCGGCTCACCGAGAGCAAGCAGACCGCACCCCACTTCTACCTGCGCGCCACCGTGCGCGCCGAGCGGCTGCTGGCGCTGCGGGCCGAGGTCAACGAGGGCGCGGAGGCCGGGGGCCCACGGATCTCGGTCAACGACCTGGTGCTCAAGGCGGTGGCCGCGGCGCACCGTCGGGTGCCGGAGATGAACGCCGTGTGGACCGACGAGGCCACCGTGCTCCACGACCGGGCCGACGTCGCCGTGGCGGTCGCGACCGACCGCGGGCTGCTCACCCCCGTGGTGCGCGACGTCGGGAGCCTGAGCGTGAGCGCGGTCGCCGAGCGGGTCCGCGACCTGGCCGGGCGCGCCCGCGAGGGCCGGCTGCGCCAGGAGGAGCTCGAGGGCGGCACCATCAGCGTGACCAACCTCGGCATGTACGGCGTCGAGGAGTTCGCCGCGATCATCAACCCGCCCCACGCCGCGATCCTGGCCGTGGGGGCCGTGCGCGAGGCCCCCGTCGTGGAGGGCGGGGGCGTCGTGCCCGGTCAGGTGATGACCCTGACGCTCTCGGTCGACCACCGGCCCGTCGACGGCGTGCTGGCCGCGCGCTGGCTGGCGGTGCTCACCGAGCTCCTCGAGCACCCGGTGCGGCTGCTCGCCTGAGTCTCGGCACCCCCACACGTCGGCGCCGTCGGGGTGCCGGAGGCCTCGACGAGGAGGACCCTATGGAGATGAGCAGGAGATCGGTGCTGGGCGGCGTCGCCGCCGCGGGCGCCGTGGGTGTCGGAGGAGCCGCGGTGGGCGCGGCACCGGCGTACGCCTCGGGGTGGAAGCACCGCGAGTACGTGCTGACCGGCGCCTACGTGCTGTCGATGGACCCGACGATCGGTGACGTCGCCGGCGGCGACGTGCACGTGCGCGACGGCAGGATCGTCGCGGTCGGCAAGGGCCTGCGCGGCCGCGGTCCGCGCATCCCCGCCGACGGCATGATCGCGATGCCCGGCCTGGTCGACACCCACTGGCACCTGTGGACGACGCTCTTCCGGTCGATGTCGAGCACGTCGGCCGACACGGCGTACTTCGGGCTCAACGTGCGGCTGGGCACCAAGGCGACGCCGGGCGACCTCTACCACGGGGCCCGGCTCGCCCTGGTCGACGCGCTCAACACCGGCATCACCACCGTCAACGACTGGTCGCACAACCTCCGGACGCCCGCCCACGCCGACGCCAACCTCCAGGCGCACCGCGAGGTCGGGCTGCGCGGCCGCTTCTCCTACGGCACGCCGCAGGGCCACCCCGCCACGTCGCTGATCGACCTCGACGACATCGCCCGGGTCAAGCGGCAGTGGTTCGACTCCCGCCGGCTGCCCCTGATGCACCTCGGGCTCGCCGGTCGGCCGCCGGGGCTGGTGGCGGAGTCCGTCTTCCGCCCCGAGTACGACGCCGCGCGCGACCTCGGCATCCCCGTCAGCTACCACGCCAACTCGACCCGGGCGCACGGCGCGATCGGGATGATCCGGCAGCTGGGGGAGCAGGACATGCTCACCCCCGACACGCAGCTGATCCACGCGCTGTACACGACCGAGTCCGAGCGCGCGGTGGTGCGCGAGCGGGGCGCCTCGGTGAGCGTCTCGCCGTACTCGGAGCTGCTGATCGGCTACGGCATCGCGCCGGTGCGCGACATGGTGGCCAGCGACGTGCTGCTCACGCTGTCGGTCGACACCATGTCGCTGGTCGGCTCGGCCGACCTGTGGGCGGTGATGCGGCTCGCGACCGGGCTGCACCGCGGCGTCTCCGAGCAGGAGCTGTCGATCAACACCCGCCGGGTGGTGCAGATGGCCACCATCGACGGCGCGCGCAGCCTCGGGCTCGGCGACGTCGTCGGCTCGCTCACCCCGGGCAAGCGGGCCGACATCGTCCTGGTGCGCAGCCGTGACGTCGCGACGGCGCCGCGCACCGACGTGCCCAACCTGCTGGCGCTCGCGGCGGGGGCGGAGAACGTCGACACCGTCATCGTCGACGGCACGGTGCGCAAGCGGGGCGGCCGGTTGCTCGACGTCGACGCCTCGCGCGTCGTCCGCGGCACCGAGAAGGCGCTGGCCGCCCTCCTCGCCCGCTGACCCGGCGCCGCTGCACGTCGACCCGGCGCGTGGGTGTGCGCACACGCGCCGGGTCGGCGTACGCGCGACGGGTCAGGTGGTGCCCATGACGAGACGGGGGTCGAGGCCGAGGG
>JBQGFI010000101.1:0-2973 GCA_052040065.1 Marmoricola sp. | reverse complement strand
CGACGTCGGCGAGCGCGCGGCGCACGGCGCCCTTGGTGGCACCCAGCCACCACACCAGGTCGGTCTCGGTGCCCGGGCCGAAGCGCGCCAGCCAGCGCGCCACCAGTTCGCGGTAGCCCGCACCCTCCTCCAGGGGTGCCGGCACCTCGGCGAGCCACTGCTCCGGCAGGCACCAGCGGTGGCGGGCGAGCCGCCAGCCGAGCTCGTTGTCGCCACGCAGCAGCCTGCCCTCGGCGCCGAGGGTGGTCAGGACCCGCCCGGCGATCGGCGAGGTCGCGCCCCGCCAGCCCTCGAGCCGGTGCTCGAGGTCGGGCACCCTGCGACGCAGCTCGACGGTGGTGGCGGGGCCGTCGTCGCGCAGCGAGGCCAGCACCGCGGCGTCGACCCGCCGCAACCAGGCCTCACCGTCGGCGGCGATGCCCAGCTGGGCGACCTCCTTGACCATGCGGGTGCGCTGCTGCACCGCGACCCGTCGCGAGGCACTGCCCCAGACCGCCGGCAGCAGCGCACGGGGGAAGGCGAAGAGCGTGCGGCGCATCGCGAGCTGCTTGACCACCGAGCGCTCGGCGTAGAGCGCGTCGGCCACCGCGGCGACGCCGAGGTCGGTGCGGGCGGCCACGGCGAGGAAGACGCTGGCGGGCTCGGTGGCGTGGAGGCACACCACGGCGTCCACGGCCTCCTCGACGCTCGCGGCGGGCACCCCGAGCGCGTGCCGGGTCACCAGTCGTGCCCGTCGCTCCTCGTCACCGACCCGTCTCACGGGTGCTGTCTACCGCACCCCGCCGACAGCGGCCGGAGGATCGGAGGGGTCGGCGCCGCGCGAGCCCGGTCCGCGAGGCCAGGCGCGGCTCAGGCGAGCTCGGTCGCGGGTCCCGAGGGCGCCGCGAGCGCCGCCGGCCGCTGCTCGGGCACGGCCGGCTGCTGCGGCGCGGAGGGGGGCAGCGGGTCGAGGTGGCAGCGGACCACACCCTCGGTCTCCACCAGCAGGTGCACCTGCTCGCGGCTCATCCGGCGCCACGGCGTCGCCGGGCCGTGGAAGCTGCGCAGCCGCTCGGGGCTGGAGAAGCAGAAGAGCTCGGCGCTGCCGTCGAGGTCGTGGGCCAGGGCCGGGCGCCGGTCGCGCGAGGTCATCTCGTCCGCGGTGGGCACGTAGACGACGGCGGGGAACGTGGTGCTCAGCGGGCTCGCCATGACACCTCCACGACGATGATTACGACATTGCGGGCACTCTACTCGTAACGGATAGCCACGCACAGCCCCCGGCGTCGCCGTCGCCGGCGGAGACGGCGGCGTGAGGCCGTGGGGTCACCCGACGCCGTCGGAGGCGGGGCCGTGGGACATAGTGCCCTGGTGCCAGCGCAGCCCTCCGATCCCCGTCGCTGGCTCGTGGTGGTCGCGATCGTGGCGCTGGGGCTGAACCTGCGACCCGCGGCCGTGAGCATCGGGCCCGTCCTCGACGACGTGCGCGCCGACCTCGCCATGTCCGGCGCGGAGGCCGGACTGCTGACCACGCTCCCGGTGCTCGCCTTCGCCGGCTTCGGCGCGCTCGCGCCTCGCCTCGCGCGCCTGCTGGGGCCCCACCGGCTCACCTTCGTCGCCCTGCTGTGCGTGGTGGTCGGCCTCGGCGCCCGCGTCAGCGTCTCCGGGGTGCCGGCCTTCCTGCTGCTCTCACTGGTCGCCCTGGCGGGCATGGCCACGGCCAACGTCGTCCTGCCCGCGCTCGTCAAGCAGCACTTCCCCGAGCGCGTCGGGCTGATGACCTCGGTGTACACCACGGCCCTGGCCGTCGGCCTCACGCTCGCGCTGACCGTGACCGTGCCGGTGGGCCAGGCCCTCGACGACTGGCGCGACGGCCTGCTCACCTGGGCGCTGGTCGCGGCCGTGGCCGCGCTCCCCTGGGCCGGACTGCTCGCCCGCGACCGGCGGGAGCCGGGCGTGACGACGTCGCGACGCGCGATCGGCGTGCTCGAGGCCGGGCGCACCTCCCTCGGGTTGCGGATGGGCCTGTTCTTCGGGCTGCAGTCGCTCCAGGCGTACGCCGTCTACGGCTGGTTCGGCGTGGTCTTCCGCGACGCCGGCTTCTCCCCCACCACCGCCGGACTGCTGCTGGGCGTGATCGGCGGCCTGAGCATCCCGCTCTCGCTGGTGATCCCCTGGTGGGCGGCGCGGATGGAGGACCAGCGCCCGCTCATGTGGGCCCTGATGGCGTGCTACCCGGTGGGCTACGGCGGCCTCATCCTCGCGCCCGTCGCCGGCGCCTGGCTGTGGGCGGTGCTGATCGGGATCGGCCTGTGCGCCTTCCCGCTCGTCCTGGTGCTGATCGGGCTGCGGGCGCGCACCGCCGACGGCACCGCCGCGCTCTCGGGCTGGACGCAGTCCTTCGGCTACCTCTTCGCCGCCATCGGCCCCTTCGGTCTCGGCGTGCTGCACGACGTCACGGGCAGCTGGACGGTGCCGCTCCTGGCCCTGCTGCTGCTCTCGGTGCCCCAGCTCCTCATGGGGCTGTCGCTGGCACGTCCCGACCACCTCGAGGACCACCTCGAGCGGCGTACGGTGGCGCGATGACCGACGCCGCCCCGGGCCACGTGCGTGACGGGCTCCGCCTGGTCGAGCACCGCGTGCGGGTGCCGCTCGACCACGACCGGCCCGAGGGCGACGGGCTCGAGGTCTTCGCCCGCGAGGTCACCGCGGTCGGCGGCGAGCAGCGCCCCTGGCTGCTCTTCCTGCAGGGCGGGCCGGGCCACGAGTCCCCCCGCCCCACGACCTCGCCGACCGCGCCGGGGTGGCTCGACCGCGCCCTGCGCGACTACCGGGTGCTGCTGCTCGACCAGCGCGGCACCGGGCTCTCCACCCCCTACCCCACCTCGTACGCCGCGGCGCGCGACGCCGACCCGGCGCGCGAGGCGGCGTACCTGCGCCACTTCCGCGCCGACGCGATCGTCCGCGACGCCGAGCTGCTCCGCGAGCACCTGG